>CAYREN010000462.1:0-4009 GCA_964423255.1 uncultured Roseivirgaceae bacterium
GCTCTTGAGGAAAATAGCAATGGAGATATTTATGTTGGTACACACAGTGGCGGGTTGAGTGTTATTAAAAAAAATGGAGAAGTTACCAATTTTCCTATTGGTGACGGACCGGGAATATTAATATTTAACCTACATATACTGGATGATAATAATATTTGGATAGCCACAAATGTTGGAATATATAAGTTTGATGGTAAGTTATTTAAGAAGGTGCGAATAGATGAAAACTTAAAGGCCGAAACCATATTTGATATTGTAATAGAAAATGACAATGTATGGCTTTCTTTAAATAATGGATTAATTCTGGTTAAACTTTCTGACTTAGATAAATTTGTCACGGGTAAACTCGCTTGGGTATCTGGTAGATTATTTGATCAATACGATGGTATGGCTTCACAAGAGTGTACTGGAGCTACTCGTATGACCTTGAGCAAAGATGGGAACTTGTGGGTTCCAACTTTGGACGGTGTAGCTATTATCAATCCAAAGGATATCACAGAAAATAATAAAATACCAGAAGTTTATATTACTGATTTTAAGACTGACTTTAATAGTTATGAAAATAACGCAGCTAAAAAATTGGTAGTAGAACCTGGAATATTGCGATATGAATTTAATTTCACCTCATTGAGCTATATCGCACCGCCCAAAGTTCGATTTAAATACAAACTTAGCAGAGTAGACAAAGATTGGATAAATGCTGGAAATGAACGTGAAGCTATTTATACCAACTTACCCAAAGGCGAATATACTTTTACCGTAATTGCATCTAACAATGATGGTGTTTGGAATGAAAATGGAGATAGTTTAACTTTTAAAGTTGATCCGTATTTTTATGAAACAACTGTATTTTATTTTTTAGTAGCTGGGTGTTTGGGACTCTTAATATGGGGAATAATTATTTGGAGAGTCCACAATGTAGAACGAGTAAATACAGAACTGCGCAAACTAAATGAGGAATTGGATAGGTTTGTTTATAGTGCTTCCCACGATCTCAGAGCACCACTTTCTTCTGTTTTGGGTTTGGTAGAGATCGCCAGACTTGAGCCTGAAATTAGCGGGAAGGATAAATGTTTGCAAATGATAAATGCAAGCATAAAGAAGTTAGATGGATTTATTGGAGACATTATAGACTATTCAAGAAACCAGAGGGTTGACCTTCAAACTAATAAAGTTGATATAGAGCATGAGGTCAATGAAGTTTTTTCAGAACTTAGATATCTTGATAACAATGAAGAAATTAATAAAGAGATAATTATTCGTGAAAAGCGTCATTTCATGACAGATGGCAGGAGGTTGAGTGTGATATTAAAAAATCTAATTTCCAATGCGTTCAGGTATCATGACTTGAAAAAGACGAATCAATATATTTGTATTGAAATAAAATATAGCCAAAAAAAGGCCATTATTACGGTTGCAGATAATGGTATTGGAATTGATCAACATCACTTGAAAAAAATATTCGATATGTTTTATCGTGCTGATGAAAGTAGCAAAGGTTCAGGGTTAGGATTGTATATTGTCAAAGAAACAATCGACAAACTAAGCGGAGAGATAGAGGTTAATTCGCAAATCAATAAAGGAACTACGTTTACTCTGACAATTCCATCATTGTAAAGAAATTCGCTGTGTACTAATTATAAGATTTGATTATCCTTAGAAAGCATAAATATATTTATAAACCTTTATACAAATCCCATGTCAAACAGAAGAAAATTTATTAAAAACAGTGCCTACCTGGCAACAGCAAGCTTAATATTGCCAACAGTAGCATGTTCGCCCAACAAAAAGGAATCTAAAGAAAAAGTTGTAGAATCTCCTAGTGAAACTAAAATGGAAATTGGACTCCAAGCATATTCTGTAAGGAATCAACTCAAGGAGGATTTTGAAGGGACCATGAAAAAAATATCTGAATTTGGATACCAAACTATTGAAGGGTATGGTCTTGGGTCTGATGGGTTGTTTTTAGATAAGTATTCTCCTGCTGAATACAAAAAAATTATTAATGATCTTGGCATGAGACTTCCAGCTTCTCATAGTGGATATTTTACACCGGAAGGCGCATCGCAAATGATTGATGCTGCAAAGGAAGCAGGACTGGAATATCTTATTACTCCGAGTATTCCTGGAAATTTGCGGGAAAGTATTGATGGCTATAAGGTCATAGCAGAAAATTTTAATAAAGTTGGTGAGTTATGTAATGCTTCTGGAATTAAATTTGGGTATCACAATCATGCTTTCGAATTTGATGTAATTGATGATCAAATACCCATGGAAGTCCTGATAAGTGAAACAGAGAAAAACCTGGTTCATTTTGAAGCTGATTTATTTTGGGTGACACGGGGAAAATATGATCCCATTAAATTGATTAATAAGTTTCCAGGGCGTATTGACCTTTTTCATGTAAAAGATGCCAATTCAGAACTAGAAGATGAAACCGTTGGTAAAGGAATCATTGATTTTAAGTCAATATTTGAAGTGGGCAAAAAGTCTGGATTGAAATACTATTTTATTGAGGATGAAAGAGAAGATGATCCATTTGCAAATGTTAAAGCAGATTTTGATTATATCTCAGCACAAAGCTTTGCTTGATGTTGAATGAATATCTCTTAAAAAAGCTGATCAAATAATATTTGATCAGCTTTTTTTATATCAGTGATTCAGGATCAATAATTGTTGTATCAATTAGTTTATTCAATATCGCATAGACTGTGAGCCCTGATATGGATTTAATGCCAAGTTTTTCTGTAATATTTTTGCGGTGTGAGATCACAGTATGAATGCTTATAAATAATTCACTAGCAATCTCTTTGTTGGTTTTTCCAAAAGCAACAAGCTTAAGCACGTCAGTTTCTCGATCTGTCAGTAATGTTGATTTTTTATTTTGCGAGACATAGCCTTTAGGAAATAAACAACGATCTATTAAGTCATAAATACTTGTTATTGGAGAATTAAGAGAAATGCAACTGTCAGTTTTAATATCACTTTCGGTATTATTCTCTGATGAAACAATATTTATAATCTTCACTAAAGACGATTTTTGAAGTACTTTGACTGAATGAGAGAGATTGTTCAAGTTCAATTTTGTGTCTACAAAGATGATCATCCTTGCAGAATCAATCTCATAATAGTTTTTAAGATCTTCAATAGAAGACAGCACAATTGCATTTATATCAAAATGGTTTTTAATAATGCTATTCAATCCTTGACAAATGATTTCTGAAGAGTGTATAATGAAAATCTTATTTTTCATTTTTTAGCTCATTTTCAATCCCCATTACTTTTTGTGTAAGAATTTTGTCTTCAATTCTCGCATGGTCTTTCAAGTCTCTTTCAAATTGGAATAGCTCAAAAAGAAATTCATTACAATCTTTGTCATTATAGTTTGGCTCCAAATATTTTATAATGATGTTTTTGAGATCAAAAAGTTTTTCATCCAAATTGGAGTGCTCTTTTTCAAAACTATGTATGGAGTAAGTAAGCAATTTTTTAGGAATTGGTTGGGTTTTTAAATCATAAGCTTTTTGAAGTTCAAGGGCATATGGAAATACATTTTCGTCTTCTTCCATAATGTGCTCAAGAAATTCTTCCTTGTATTTTTTATAGAATGACTGGATAATTTTCAAATCATCAGACTTGCTGTTTTTAACAAATTTATTGAGCAATGATTCTATTTTTGGAAGGCTTACCTTCCTAAATTCTGAATGTGATTTTCTTAAATAATCTACAATTAATATTGACGAAAAAGATTGGAGCTCATTTTCTGGAAAATAATCATAGTTATGGAATGCATTAATTATAGCAAGAAAAAAATTGATATCAATTCCCATTTGTTGGCAAATGTCATCAATTGTTTTTTCCTGAAATCCAAGTCTGATCCCAAACCTATTTAGCACAGGCAGTAGCAAATAATTGCTATGAACCAGATCGGTCATTTTAGTATTTTTATCAAATAAGTCCATTTGGCAACATTTAATTTCTCCTAAAAGTAATACATTTCGATCCATCT
>CAYREN010000463.1:0-4005 GCA_964423255.1 uncultured Roseivirgaceae bacterium
TGGAATGGAGTTGGAAGATTATATTGAAATTCATCTTTCTAAATCTTTAGGATGGGGGCGCTGGGGTTATGGATATAAATACGCCTCAAAGGTTGATCATACTCCTGGCGGAGGGGGTATTGGGCTGCGAAGTACAGACATGTTGCGTTTTTGCTACATGCTTTTGCATGGAGGGCGATGGAACGGGCAGCAAATTGTTCCTGAGGAATACATTCTTGCAGCTTCAAATGCTTCATCCTATAACCCACATTATCCTTATAGCTTGCAGTTTAATGTCAATTCGCATGGAGAAATAAGCACATTGCCCACAGATGCTTATTGGAAAATCGGTTCGGGTGGGCATTGTTTATATATTGTTCCTTCACTTGATTTGATCGTCTGGAAAATGGGTGGCCGAGATGGTCAGTATAGTGTAAATGACACCGGACTTCCTGAGCCAGAACCATTGCCAAACCCCAATCAACCTGTTACTGATGGGCCGGTATTTAAGGGAGATGTTTACGCCAAAACATTGGCGATGGTGATCAGTTCGATTGTGGAAGAAGATAAATTATCAGATGTTTTATGGGGACAAATTATGCCTGATCCTTATTATCCTGATAAATTAGTTCTGAATAAGGATGAAGATAAGGACGGTCAACCGGATCCTTTTTTCATTTGCGGAGCGGGTGATCCGGAAGGTTTCTTGTATCGGGGAAAACGAGATTCTGATGGAACCAGGGATGGAGATCAAGCGGAATTGATTAATAAAATGATCCAACATGGCGGCAATAGTATTTATTCTATCGCGGTGCGTACTCATGGCGGAGATGCATGGAAAAGTAATAGAGATGATCCGACTACCTATCCGGATGATATGCATAATCCATGGATTGGGCAAAATCCTGAAAATGCATTAAATAAGGCAATATTAGATCAATGGGAAAATTGGTTTAATTTAATGGATGAGCATAAGATTGTCAATTATTTTTTTATCTACGATGATGCAATAAATGTCGCCGAACAGTTTGGGTGGTCTCTTGATAGTGAAGGGGAGTTAAATGTTGAAGAGAAAAGATTTATCCAGACACTCGTAAAAAGATTCAAACATCACAAAAATTTGATTTGGTGTGTTATGGAGGAAGGTCAGGAAATTGGCCAGAACTGGCAGTTGCATATTTCAAAGATTGCGGAGGCGATCCGGGAAGCTGACGACCACAATCACATCATTGCTTCGCATCAATTGGGCGGCAATATTTTTTACCATGATAATGATCCTATTATTACTCAGTTTGCAATCCAAACGGATAAAGATGCTGTTGAAAGTATCTCCGATTTGCACGAATGGATGCTACAAGCCCGGAAAAATTCCAACGGGAGGTATCAGCTGAATATGGCAGAGGATTATGTGCATGGTAACGTTTCAATTCCCAATAATGATAGAGAAGAAATCAGGAAAAGAAGTTGGGCGGCTGCCATGGTGGGCTCCTATGTCATGGTTTTTGGCATGGATATCGCAAGTTCCGCAGAGTCATGGTTGTCTGACTGCCGAACTTTGCAAACGTTTTTTGAAGAGACTAATTTTAATCAGATGATTCCAAATGATTTGTTAGCTTATGGAGAAACAGATTATGTATTGGCAAATGAACCCTATGATTATATAATTTATTCCTCCGCAGCGAACAGTAATTTGGGTTTGAAGGATTTGGATCAGGGGAATTTTACACTAACGTGGCTGGACTGCTCAAGTGGCGAAGAAAAAGTTCAAAAAGATATAGCATTAGCTTCAGGAGATCAAAAATGGGATAAACCTTCAAATTTCGGTAATGAAGTCGCATTATATCTCAACAGAAAAGACCGGAGACCCGATACAAAGATGACCCCCAGCATTACTAGAGACATTGATATTAGCAATAAAACAATAAATACCCCACCTGTTGTAACCGGTGAAACCATTCGGGTAAAGAAGAATTCAAACAGATATATTCAATTGATCTATAAAGATGCGGATGGAGGCCTCGGACCATATGCAATTACCATTACTGAGTTTCCTGAGCATGGAACTTTGTCGGGAGTGGGAAATGACAGATTTTATGTACCAGATCAGGATTATTCGGGAAAGGATCAATTTTCGTGGAAAGTGAATGATGGCAAGAATGATTCTAATGTAACGAAAATTGATTTGATAATCGAATGAACATTATGCTCAATATCTTAGAATTTTGAATTAGGAATTTGCTTTAATCTATATTCTTTTCCATTAGAAAAAGACAATAATACGATCGCTATTAAGCTCAAATAAATGAAAATATCATATCTTTTGATTGCAATCCTCATAGCAATTTTCAATATGAACATGACTTGTAGCCAATATTTTAAGGTCAAACCCATGGATAGCCTTTTTACTCATGCCATGTTTCCCATTCCGAATGGCGAAGTAAAAATTGTAAAATTATATGATGATCCTCTGTTAACGCCTCACTATTCTATTAAAAAGCTTAGAAAAACACCCATTGATGCCAATGCCGATTGGTTTTGCTTTTATAACGACAGTCTGAAATACGGATTCGGCAGTGTACGCATCCAATACGATAATACCAACCTTGATAGTGAAGAATCTCCCATGCTCAATCCCGAAACCAGAATTACCTCATCTAAAAAAGGAGGAAGATATTGGGATAGAAGGTTTGTGTTTGTGAGAGAAGGAGGTTTGGAAGTACTAAAAGGTAGCAGGTATGCTGAGATAAATGCTTATGTTATTTTCCCAGTAAATCCTGATAACCCATCTGAAAAAATAGCAGAGTTATTCGAACAGTTAACCCATTCGGTGATTGTAAATTATATTGAATTGTAGTTTTTAAGTAAAAATAAATAGATGAAAAACAAACTGAGAACATTACTAACAGCAGCAGTACTTATTATATCAGGTTCTTGTAATACACAAACAACAAAAGAGGAAGATGCCATTAAAAAATCGGACAAAAGCACTTCCAATATGGCTTACCTTAAAAGCATAAAAAAAATTGATGTTCATACACACATAAGAAGTGAGCAGCAATATTTAATCGACTTTATGGATGAGTGGAACTTTAAACTTTGTACAGTCTGTACCATTGGGTCAAACGCCAGATACTTGCAGACCCAAATTGATACTGCAAAAATGCTGTATAATAAAGATAAAAGACATTATGCATGGATTACCACTTTTGACCCATCAAGCAGAGATGAGTCCGGTTGGGTTGATGCAGTCATTTCACAATTGAAGGATGATTTTGAGCATGGGGCAGTGGGCGTCAAAGTATGGAAGGCCATTGGCATGGATTATAAAAAACCAAATGGTGATTACCTTCAACTTGATGATCCAATATTCACCCCGATTTTTGAATTTATTGCTCAAGAAGGAAAGACACTTATGGCCCACATGGGCGAACCCATCCATGCCTGGATGCCAACTTATACTACTAAAGAAGGGGTAGGCCGCAATTATTGGGCAAAGCATCCGGAATATAGTTTTTGGGATAAACCTGAATTACCATCGTATAGTGACATTATGGCTGCCAGAGACCATGTGTTGGAAAGACATCCAAACCTAAAATTTGTAGGAGCACATTTGGGCAGTATGGAGTTTGATGTGGATGAAATTGTAACAAGGTTTGAGCGCTATCCAAATTTTGCAGTGGAATTAGGTGGAAGAACCAGGTATCTCATGTGGCAAGCAAAGGGGAAAGTGTACGAATTTTTCATTAAATATCAGGACAGGTTAATGTATGGGACAGATAAAGGGTCAAGGTTCACCATGACTTTTGAGGTAAAAAAGGAGACAAAAGAAGAGATAGAGTATAGAAACGATCTGTTTTTGAGATACTTCGCCACTAATGATGAAATTCCATGGGGGAATATTATCTCCGGTGACAGGCCCAAACCACAACCATCATATAATGTAACAGGCCTTAACTTACCCAAGGAAGTTTTAGATAAATTTTTCTATAAAAATGCGGTAAGCTGGTTCCCCGGTATAGATAAGGA
>CAYREN010000464.1:0-3986 GCA_964423255.1 uncultured Roseivirgaceae bacterium
TCAGGTCTGCTATTTCTATATTATCTTAAAAAAGTAGCAAAATGAAACCGGTATGACCGGAGCAAAATAAGGACCTGCCTACCGCATGCAGGTACACAAGGGCATAATTATATTTTCTTGCTACTTGATAATCTTAAAATATAAAAACATGAAATGGATTAGCTACTTCTTTTTTTATACATACATCGGTCTTGTAATTATTGCAGGATTTTGGGGTGCCTTTATTAATCCTTATTTTGATTTTCAAGCTCTTTTCGACCTCGAAACAAGCAGCCTCGATGAATACCAAAGAATAAATATCCTTAGTCAATATCGCTTCCTAAGGGCTATCGAATTGGGCTTTGGCATATTCGCAGTATTATTTGTAAAAAATATATTCAGTGACCAAAAATTTAATTTGCTATTCCTTTCAATCATGGCGTCTGGTATTCTTGCTCGGTTGGTATCGTGGATTGTTGATGGTATGCCAAGCTTTTTAATGTTATTTTTCATGATTTATGAACTCATTGGTCTTCTGATTATAATTGTTTATTCCAGAAATAAAATATATAAACATGCCTCTGCTTAATAAATTACTTTCTAAAAATAATAAACGGTCTCTCATCCTTGCGGGCGGTGGAATGCGATTGGCATATCAGGGCGGAGTTCTTATCGCACTGGAAGAACAAGGATTATCTTTTAGTCACATTGATGGCACCTCAGGAGGCATATTTAATGCAGGTATGCTGGCTTCAGGCTTAAATGCAAATAAAGTAGCGGAGAAATGGCGAAAACTGAATATTAAAAATTTCATGTCGATGCGGCCATTGAAAAAATATTTCAAACCATTGAACATGATGGGCTATGCTGATGCAGATGGTATCAGAAATAAAATTTTTCCTGACCTGGGTATTGACATAAAAAAAATCAATTCAAACCAACTCGCCGACACAACCTTTAATGTTTGCAATTTCTCCAATAAATCGATAGAGTCGATAGACCAAAAACAAGCAAAAGAAGACCATTTAGTCGCTGGGGTATCATTACCGATTGTAATGCCTGCCTTAAAAATAAATGAAAGTTGGTATTCTGATGCCGTCTGGATCAAAGATGCCAACTTGATGGAAGCAGTTCGACGAGGTGCAGAGGAATTATGGCTCATTTGGGCGATTGGCAATAATGCAACCTACCTTCCAGGTGCGCTCAATCAATATGTTCATATGATCGAGATGAGTGCTAATGGTGGGTTATTGGAAGAGTACAAACAAATATCCATGATCAATGATCTTATCAAAAATAATAAAAGCCCCTTTGGACAAAAAAATGCAATAAAGCTATTCGTAATCAAACCATCTTTTCCTCTTCCTCTGGATCCCGACTTATTCATCAATAAAATTGATGCTCGGTCGCTCGTTAACATGGGGTATGCACAGGCAAAAGTTACCTTAAAATCCATGCCCGAGGAAGGGCAAAAAATGGATATGGAAGCGACTAAGATGTCATCGCCTGGCACAAGACTAAATTTTCGAAATGAGTTTCATGGACTACTTTCTCATGACCAGAATCAAATTAAAACTGGATTATATACCTATTTTGTTTTTTCAAATTTAAATGGACATGATGAAATTCAAATGTTTTCCAGTATTGATATAAGTGAATTTAGTGGTGAAATTCCATGCTACGAACATAAAATAGAAATCTCCGACATCCAGGATAAAACGATCATCCAGAGTCGATGCCTATTCAATTTCGAAAATGATGAATATGTAATATCGGCAACATTGGAAATTGAATCAGCTATAGATTTTTTACTGGGTCTAACATTTAAAAAGGTAGAAATATCAATTACAAAAAATAGTGAAAAAAAATCAACTTTTGAAGGTACACTGTATCAGGAAATAAAAGAAAGGATAAAAAATTATTTCAGCATCAACATCCGAAAAGAGGATGGTACTTCTGGAGGAATTGGATTAAAATACCGGATGGTGTCAAAACTTCTTGAATTGAAAAAACAGAAATAGTATTACTGAAAATTACGATATAGATATTTATTAATTAAGCATTTTAAATAACATGAACAGACTATCAAAACCCATCACCGAACTGAAAAACGAATATGAAGTAGTCGTCATTGGCTCTGGATACGGAGGGAGTATTGCTGCATCTAGAATGTCAAGGATCAACAAAAAAGTATGCTTACTGGAAAAAGGTAAAGAATTTCTGTCTGGGGAATTTCCTTCCGGTTTGGCAGCTGCTGGAAAAGAAATGCAAATTCAAACCGATAAAAAGACAATTGGAGATAGCAATGGATTGTACAATTTTGTTGTTGGTGATGACATAAGTGTATTCAAAGGATGTGGACTTGGTGGCACATCACTGGTTAATGCCAACGTTTCTATTGAAGCTGAGGAACGCATTTTTGAAGATTCAATTTGGCCTTCTGCATTGCAAAATGATATGACCTCGCTAAAATCTGGGATCGCCAGAGCACGTGAAATGCTATTACCAGTTCAATATCCTGAGGGTGAAAATGGATATCCCGTACTGGCCAAAACAGAAGGGATGCGCAAATCTGCCGTGGCCATAAACGAAGAATTCAGACTATTGGACATTAATGTAACTTTTGAAAATAAAGTTAATCATGTCGGAGTCAAACAGGAAAGATGCAACAACTGTGGAGATTGTGTCACCGGATGTAATCATAAAGCCAAAAACACTACGGCGATGAATTATTTGCCCGATGCTGTAAATCATGGAGCAGAAATATTTACCGAAATTGGTGTACGATATATCGAAAGAGTCGCGTCTAAATGGCTCATACATTTTGAAGTTTTTAATACCGGAAGGGAAAAATTTGATGCGCCGGATATGTTCATCAGTGCTGACAACGTGATTTTGTCTGCCGGTTCTTTGGGCAGTACAGAAATACTCTGGAGGTCTGTAAATAAAGGTCTTGAAATTTCCGATATGATCGGAAAGCGGTTTACGGGAAATGGTGATGTGCTGGGTTTTGGGTATAATAATGACCAAAAAATAAACGGCATAGGGCTAGGAGATAAAACAGAGCCAGGTAAAATTCATGAGGTAGGCCCATGTATTACCAGCGTCATTGACATGCGGGGCAAAGATAAACTTGAAGATGGCATGACACTGGAAGAAGGTAGTATTCCGGGGCCGATTCGATCTCTCATGGTGCCCGCTTTTACTAGTTTATCTCGGTTGATTGGTAAAGATACAGATTCCGGATTTCAAGATTATTTGAAAGAAAAGTGGAGAGAGCTCATCAGCATTTTTGGTGGGCCCTACAAAGGAGCAGTCAATAATACGCAAGTTTATTTAGTGATGTCAAATGATAGTGGTGACGGGGAAATGCAACTTCAAAAAAATGACAAGCTGAAAATCAACTGGAAAGGTGTAGGCAAGGATCAATTGTTTAAAAAAGTAAGTGATAAGATGAAAGCTGTGACCACTGCCTTAGGGGGAAACTATATCAAAAACCCAAGCTGGACAAAAATGATGGATTATGATTTGGTGACTGTCCATCCGCTAGGTGGTTGTATTATGGGTGAAGATGCATCAACCGGTGTCGTAGATCACAAAGGTCAGGTTTTTAAGGGGAAATCTGGAGGTTCGGTTTACCCCGGTCTATTTGTGATGGATGGAGCTATCATTCCACGGCCAGTAGGTACAAATCCTCTTTTGACCATCAGTGGGCTTGCAGAGAGAAATTGTAAATTGATCGCAGATGAATGGCAAAATGATATTAATTATTCATTTGATCAAATCACACCCGACCCGGATGAAGAAATAAAACCAGGTGTGCAGTTTACAGAAGCCATGAAAGGGTATTTTTCATTAAATGAAATAACGGATTTTGAAAAGGGATACGAAACCGGTAAAAAAGAAAATTCTCTATTTGAATTTACACTAACTATCAGATCTGAAGATGTCGATATATTTCTTAATGATGCTGAGCACCTTGCTGGAATGACGGGAACAATGCGAGC
>CAYREN010000465.1:0-1317 GCA_964423255.1 uncultured Roseivirgaceae bacterium
TTGGCGACTACCTCACAAAAATTATTGATAAAGACATCTATATGGGATTTATCCACCTCAAGAGTCTGGAGCGTAAAGTAGGGCAGGGGATTCCGAAAGAGCGGACAGCGAACGGCCCGTTTTTAGGGTTGGAGAATTTTGTACAGCGCATTTCCATCGGTATGGAACAAATTAATATTCTTATCCGGATTGGCGCTTTTAGGTTTACGGGCAAACCGAAGCGCACACTGCTTTGGGAAGCGAGGCTGATGTACAGCGAGAAAAAAGAAGTGCGGCACTCCATGAATATCTTTGGACCTCCGGTGAGCTATGCGATTCCGGCATTGGAAAAGAAACCTTTTGAAGATGCATTTGACGAAATGGAGTTACTTGGCTTTTCGCTTTGTGATCCTTTTTCCCTGCTGGAAAACAACAATTTCGGAAATACAAAGACCATTGATCTCAAAAAAAGAGTTGGTAAATATGTGGAAATTGTTGGGTACCTGGTCACGACGAAAAATACCCACACCAAAGATCACAAGCTGATGCATTTCGGGACCTTTCTGGATTGTGAAGGTTTGGCATTCGACACGACTCATTTTCCGAATACCTCTAAAAAATTTCCCTTTCGGGGAAAGGGGTTTTATAGGATAAAAGGTAAAGTGGTAGAAGACTTTGGCTATCCAATGATTGAGGTGAACTACATGACCAAAGAAACCATTGTACATAAGCAATCGGAAGATAACCCAAAGGTGGAGCATGCGAGGGTGATAGAAAATTGATGTTTACTTCTTCCAACGGTTATCAATAACGTTAATTATTTTGATGTTTTTTTGTTAAAAGAGTAGAAAATTGTTGTTCGCCTGTAAAGAATAATTCCATACAAGTTGTCGAGTTTGGGTTGTTTGGTTCCTAATTCAGGGAATGATGGTAAAAGACTAATAAGATTTTCTACTCGGAGGTGATAATTTTCACCAGAACTGCTGCCAAATTCATTAACAATATAACTAAGAATTTTGGTGTAATTATTTTTTGCTCTTTTTGTCCAAACAATTTTTAATTCCATCCAAACATATCTCGAATTTCCCTCATTACAGATTCATGGTCTTCTAAGCCATATTCTTCTTTACTTTCTCTAAGACTAATTTCAGTTTCAGTTTTTTGCTTAGGACTTATGCTGTCAAAAAGTTGGTCTTCGGTAAAGTTTGATCGGCTATCTAGGATAGTATAAACCTGTTCAAGAAGTTTTTGATCTTTGGTTTTGTTTACCAATTGAATAATCCTATTTCTTATCTTCTGATCCATATATAAAAGTATGCAATTATTCTGTTTATTTAA
>CAYREN010000465.1:1417-3981 GCA_964423255.1 uncultured Roseivirgaceae bacterium
TATTTAAAAATTTCAAGCATTCTGAACATCGGGTAGAGAGGCTACATTTTTAAGCACAATTGTTCAGCTATTTTTAGGTCAAACAATTGTATTTTACTTTGAGAATAAACAGTATCATTAAAAAGATGATTCAGGTTTATTTCATCAAAAGCCCTCTCAACTTTGATTGACCTCAGTTGGAATCAATTCTAATTTAAGCTAATTTCCAACATCAAAAGCGACCTTTTCTGAACTTAATATTTAAATAAAATGAAAGGCAAAACTAAATTCAAAATGTTGTGTGGCAGCTTAGTGTTTTTTTTACTACTGGCCAATGGCTGTTCTAATGAAAATTCAAAAGAGACTATGATCAATAATATGATGTTGAAAGAATGGACAGGACCCTATGGTGGTATTCCGGCATTTGATAAAATGAACTTGTCGGAAGTGAAGCAGGCCATTGAAGATGGAATGGTGATGTCCTTAAAGGAAATTGATGAGATCGCAAATAACTCTGAGCAGCCAACTTTTGAAAACACGATTTTAACCATGGAGAGATCCGGAGCAGCTCTGGACAGAGCATTTGCCTACTATGGCATTTTAACCAGTAATATGTCAACCCCTGAGTTTAGGGATATTCAAGAGGAGTTGGCACCAAAAATATCGGAATTCAGTTCTGAGATCTCACAAAATAAAATGCTGTTTGAACGGATTAAAAAGGTGTATAAAGAATCCAAAAAACAACCATTGGAACTTGACAAGCAGCGAGTAGTAAATTTAGTTTATGAGCAATTTGCTATTAATGGCGCAGAGCTTGATGACGACTCAAAAAAGCGATACGCAGAGATCAACAAGGAGCTTTCGACGTTATATACCAATTTTTCAAATAATGTGCTGGCAGATGAAGAAGGAATAGTCTTATATCTAACCAAAGGTCAGCTGGGAGGGTTGTCAGATTCGTTTATCAAGGCCATAGCACAGGCGGCAACAGATCATGACGAGGAAGGCAAATATGCTATATCAAATACACGCTCAGTAGCAGAACCATTTCTTAGTTATTCTACAGAAAGAAAGCTTCGCAAAAAAGTATGGAAAAATTACAAGTCAAGAGGAGACAATGACGACGAACATGATAACAAGGAAATAATTGCCAGAATACTTCGCCTCAGAGACGAAAGGGTATCACTACTTGGGTATGATAATTATGCCTCATGGAGACTGCAGGATAGAATGGCTAAAAATCCAGAAAACGCCATGAAATTGATGAATGCCGTTTGGCCGGCTGCGCTGGAGTCAGTAAAGCATGAAGTAGAAGACATGCAAGACGTAGCTAAAAAATTGGGTGACAATATCAAGATCGAGCCATGGGACTACTTGTACTATGCCGAAAAGGTGCGCAAGGAAAAATACGATCTGGATTTTGACAAGGTAAAACCATATCTACAACTGGATAAGTTGAGGGAGGCCATGTTTTTTGTGGCAGGTGAGTTATTTAAATTTCAGTTTGAACCTGTGCCTGAAGGCAGTGTGCCTGTTTTTCACGAAGATGTAAAAGTATGGGAAGTATCAGATATTGTTTCCGGAAAATTTATTGGTTTATGGTATTTGGATGCCTATGCCAGAAAAGGCAAACGATCAGGAGCATGGGCCACTACCTATCGTAGTCATACTTCATTTGATGAAGATAAAACAGTTTTGTCTTCTAATAATTCCAATTTTATTAAGCCTGCACCAGGTGATCCTGTACTCGTTTCATGGACCGATGCCGAAACTTTTTTCCATGAGTTTGGTCATGCATTACATTTTCTTTCTTCAAATGTAAAATATCCTACTTTAAACGGTGGCGTGAGAGATTATACTGAATTTCAGTCGCAATTATTAGAAAGGTGGCTATCGACAGACAAGGTGATCAATAATTATTTGGTTCACTATCAAACTGGAGAAGTAATTCCCGGTGAGTTGGTAGCTAAAATCAAAAAAGCTGCCACCTTCAATCAAGGATATAAAACTACTGAGTATCTGTCATCTGCTTTGGTTGATATGAAACTACATATGCAAGATGATCTATCAAACATAGACATTGACGAATTTGAGCAATCTATTCTTGCCGAACTCAACATGCCAACTGAAATTGCCATGCGCCATAGATTGCCTCACTTTAGTCACATCTTTTCGGGAGAAGGATATGCTGCTGCATACTATGGATATATTTGGGCCGATGTGCTCACGTCGGATGCGGCAGAAATGTTTGCTGAGGCACCAGGTGGATTTTACGATAAGGAAGTATCATCTAAATTGGTAAAATATCTTTTTGCCCCAAGAAATACATTTGATCCTGCAGAAGCCTATAGATTGTTCAGGGGCCGTGATGCAAATATTGATGCCATAATGCGTGACCGTGGATTTCCTGTTCCTTAGCTTTATATTTATTAAAGCCATCTCTTTGATTTCTATTCAATTATTGTAATAATTTTTATTAAACTACCGTCCATGAAAATATTTAATGTGTTCATTTTACTTTTTATAAATTTGTTTTTACTGAGTTGTGAAAATAAAAGACAAGCAGCACCAAGACCAAACATTGT
>CAYREN010000466.1:0-3972 GCA_964423255.1 uncultured Roseivirgaceae bacterium
TTGTTGGTTACAGAAATTTAATTTTACAGATATATAATTGCATTTAAAACAGATAAATCATGAGAAATTTAGTAGTAATTATTGCAATTGTTGGCACATGTTTAGTTGCTTCTTGTACGCAAAGAACTTGTCCTACTTACACAAAGGGATTTAATGAAGCGCCACAAGAACAACAAGTGAAAGCAATAGAAAAAGAAAAAGTTTGAGAATATTATATCAATGCCACCTCATTGATTAAAAAATATTGAAAAGCGTGTATTATTAAGTTTAGCTGTTATGTCAGATAGAAGCCTTGCCAAGGGCTTTTGTCATGTTAAAGCAAAAAAAAGGAGCGCATATTAATATGCGCTCCTTTTTTGTTTTATTCCTTAGTTTATTATCCATTCATAGAAACCAAGAATTCTTCATTACTTCTTGTCCCTTTCAATTTATTTAATAAAAATTCCATTGCTTCAACAGAGTTCATATCTGACATGAACTTTCTCAATATCCATACTCTTTGCAAATATTCCTGATCAAGGAGTAATTCCTCTCTTCTTGTTCCGGATGCTGGCACATCAATTGCAGGGTAAACTCGCTTATTTGATAATTTCCTTTCAAGCTGCAATTCCATATTTCCCGTACCTTTAAATTCTTCAAAAATCACTTCATCCATTTTAGAACCAGTTTCAGTCAAGGCAGTAGCTATTATAGTTAAGGAACCTCCGTTTTCTACATTTCTGGCAGCACCAAAAAATCTTTTTGGTTTATGAAGGGCATTGGCATCTACACCGCCTGACAAAATCTTACCGGAAGATGGCACCACAGTATTATGTGCTCTTGCAAGCCTCGTGATCGAATCTAATAGAATCACTACATCATGACCACATTCTACCATTCTTTTAGCCTTTTCCAAAACAATATTTGCAACCTTCACATGCCTGTCAGCCTGCTCGTCAAAGGTAGAAGATATTACTTCTGCCTTTACACTTCTGGCCATATCTGTTACTTCTTCAGGTCTTTCATCAATGAGCAATATCATGAGATAGACCTCAGGATGATTTTCGGCAATAGCATTTGCAATATTTTTTAGGAGAACGGTTTTCCCAGTTTTTGGCTGAGCAACTATCATTCCCCTTTGTCCCTTTCCTATCGGAGCAAACATATCTATAATACGGGTAGAATAATTTCCCGGTGCTCCACTCAGATTTAATTTCTCTTCTGGGAAAAGAGGGGTAAGATACTCAAAAGGAACTCTGTCTCTAATCTCTTCAGTTGTTTTACCGTTTACAGAGCCTACTCTAAGTAATGCAAAATATTTTTCCCCATCTTTAGGAGGTCTGATTTGTCCTTTGACAATATCTCCGGTCTTTAAACCAAATAATTTTATCTGCGATGGAGAAACATATATATCATCCGGACTGGCTAAATAATTATAATCCGAAGACCTAAGAAAACCATAACCATCTTGCATTATTTCCAAGACACCTTCGTTTTCTATTGCCCCATCAAATTCCTTTACATTTGATTTTTTTGGCCTTTTCTGTTCAAATCTTTTTTCTCGAGGCTCTTCTTTTTTTGTTTCGGTAACCTCAGATGACTTCGAAGAATCTTTATCAAAAGATACTGCTTTAGGGTCAAAATCTATCGAAATAGATTCTAACAATTCTTCAGCACTCATTTGATCTTTCGTTTCTGAAGGTGCTTTTGTCTCCGAAGGTGCTTTCGTCTCAGCAGGTGCTTTCGTCTCCGAAGGTGCTTTCCTCTCAGCAGGTGCTTTTTCTTCCGTCTTTTTTACATTTTCTCTTTTGAAACTCAGCTTCTTCTTTTTCTCCTCGACCTGTGGAGCTTTGGGAACATCTGGCTTTTTTGTTTTTCTTTCGGGTGCGACTTTCTTTGGTTCGCTTTCGACAGGATTGGAGGCTTGAAAATCAAGAATTTTATAGATTAATTCTTTTTTAGGAAGTTTTTTGTAATGGTCAAGCCCCAACTTTTCTGCAATTTCTTTCAACTCTGAAAGCAATTGCACATTTAAATCTTGAATAGTGTACATTTAATTTAATAATAACTTTTGTGGAGAGAATCCTCCAAAGTTTTGGATTAATAGTAATTGAATAATATGATTTATCTAAAAGAAAAAGAAATTTGTATGGGATCTTTACTAAAAGAAAAAATCTTTTGAAGTAATTTTATGCAAACATAGACTACCCTCAATTAATAGTCAAGTATTTCTAGTAAAATTAGGCCTCTACCTTGGCAATTCGACAAAATGTGCATTATCATTAATTGAAAACAGCTACATTTGCAAAAAATTTCAAGAAATGCTACGAATTGCTGATATAAAAGAAAATAAAGAACAAGTTCTAATAGGGTTAGAAAAAAAGCGTGTAAAAAATGCCACACAGCAAATTGACGAGGTAATTGGGTTAGATGACAACCGGAAAAAAATTCAGTCAGAGTTAGACGCTGTCTTGAATCAACTGAAACAGATATCAAAAAAAATAGGTGCCTTTATGAAGGCAAGGGACAATGAAGGAGCAAACAGTGCAAAAAAACAAACAGCCGAATTAAAATCTAAAAGTAAGAATCTTCAAGAGCAATCAAAATCATCTTTTGAGCAGCTCCAGCAAGCTTTGTATAATTTACCCAACGTTGCTCATGAAAGTGTGCCGAACGGCAACTCTTCAGATGAAAATATTATTTTATTGGAAAAAGGCGAAATCCCAGAACTTCCAACAAATGCCAAACCTCACTGGGAGCTTATTGAAAAATATGACATTATCGATTTTAATATTGGAAATAAAATCTCAGGTGCCGGATTTCCTGTTTATAAAGGCAAAGGTGCAAAACTCCAAAGGGCATTAATTAATTTTTTTCTCGATGAAGCTGCTAAAAAAGGATTTCAAGAAATACAACCTCCAATAGTTATTAATTCTGATTCCGGATATGGAACTGGGCAACTGCCTGACAAAGAAGGGCAAATGTATGGAATTGTCGATAGCGATTTATTTCTCATTCCAACAGCCGAAATTCCCATAACAAATATTTATAGAGATGTGATAATAAAAGAGGATGAGCTTCCGATACGAAATGTGGCTTATTCTCCATGCTTTAGAAGAGAAGCCGGTTCGTGGGGTGCTGACGTCCGTGGCTTAAATAGACTACATCAATTTGATAAAGTAGAAATAGTACAAATTACCAAACCGGAAGATTCATATCAGAAGCTAGAATCAATGTGTTCATATGTTGAAGGATTGCTGGAAAAGCTGGAACTGCCTTTTAGAAAATTATTATTATGTGGTGGTGATCTAGGTTTTACTTCAGCCTTAACTTATGATATGGAAGTATATTCTGCTGCACAAAAAAAATGGTTAGAGGTAAGTTCCGTGAGCAATTTTGAGGCTTACCAGGCAAATAGATTAAAACTCAGGTACAAAAATGGCAATAAAACTACTTTACTGCACACATTAAATGGTAGTGCTTTAGCTCTTCCCAGGATAGTGGCTGCTTTATTGGAGAACAACCAAACCAATAAAGGCATCATCATTCCAGAAATACTAAGAAAATACACAGGATTTGAAATAATAGATTGATAATCTTCTTAAATTATCACCAATCTTCCGATTCTAGTATAGTCATAAATGAAACGTGCTTGTACTTGAAAGTTTGGTTATGTCTATTTACAATTTCATTTGCATATTCTTCCAAATAAAAATTCACTTTCTTAAGGGAATCTGAAAAAAATTGAATAGAGTAGGTTATCCCCTCATTCTCGGTTTCATTTAGTAATCGATATAATTTCACATCATTGAATAAATTAGTGTTCATTACGAAAGGAAGATATTCATCTTTCATCCAAATTCGCCAATTATCCTGAATATCCGGTTCGATATTAAAAGTGATGTTATATAAAATCATACTGGAAAAGTTAAATGATTTTAATATCTATTACAAACTCACAATTGAAATTTAAAGTCTTCTCACTTTCAAGAA
>CAYREN010000467.1:0-3964 GCA_964423255.1 uncultured Roseivirgaceae bacterium
GGGACGGACCAAAATTACCTGCCAGAACTACAGCTCGAGCATCTTTTTTTAGCTTATACTTATTGCGAAGGGCTTTTAGGGCGTCACAAAGAAACGCTTCTGTTGCCAATTCTAATTTGGTATAACTGGCAAAAACTCCATAAGAAAGCGCAAGCTCTCTCATCACATGCTTTTCGTAGCACTGGGCAAAAACTATATTATTTCCACGATATGCAGCAAGAGCCCTAATTGTCCTGCCTCTTTTAGTATCGGCAATGATTGCTTTTGTGTTTAGCTCTACAGAAGCTTTTACAGCCGAAATAGCAAGAAATGCAGATATTTCATTGTTAACGATTAGCAATGGCGTCTCTTTGATATTTGGTGTTGCTGACTCAACTTCTATGGCAATTTTTGACATTGTTTCTACTGCAGCTTCAGGATAATCTCCATGGGCTGTTTCGCCACTAAGCATTATGGCGTCTGTGCCATCGTAAACAGCATTGGCAACATCAGAAATTTCAGCTCTGGTAGGCCGAGGATTGTGAATCATAGAATGCATCATCTGCGTTGCAGTAATAACAGGCTTTCTTCTGGAAATACACTTTTCGATAATCATTTTCTGGACAACCGGAATTTTTTCCTGGGGAATTTCTACTGCCAAATCACCACGGGCTATCATTACCCCATACACATGATCAAGAATTTCTTCAATATTATCTACACCATCCTGATTTTCAATTTTTGCTATAATTTTGATATCACTTTTTCTTGAACTAAGAATCTTTTGTACAGCAATGGCATCATCCTTATTTCTAACAAAAGAATGAGCAATAAAATCAAGCTTATTGTCAACTGCAAAATGAATGTAATCAATATCCTTTCGGCTTAGCGCTGGAAGTTTCACATGGATTGAAGGTATATTTACGCTTTTTTTACCACATATCTCTCCACTATTTGCTACCTCGCAAGTAAGGCGTGAATTGCTTTTTTCGACAACCAAAAGTTCTATATCTCCATCATCAATTAATATCCGACTGCCAACAGGAACATCATTTACAAATCCGGCATAGTTTACATAAATACAATCTTTGGAAGTGATTCCATCAGGATCGCCCATAATGTCTATTTTATCTCCGAAGGAAACGGGAATATTTTCTGTGGCTTTGGTGGTTCTTATTTCCGGACCTTTTGTATCGAGTAACAATGGAATTTTTTCAGAAACCGATCTTACATTACTAATTACTTTGAGCGTATCAGCATGATCTTGATGTGCGGTATTTAGTCTTACCACATCCATACCCAATTTGTAAAGTGATTTTATCAATTTCACATCGCATTTCATATCAGAAATGGTTGCAACAATTTTAGTCTTTTTTAGCATCTTCTTCTATCAATTATTTCACAAAATTATAAAGAAAATCTCAATAAGTATGGTGATAGATCATTATCTATATATTAAGGTATTGATTGAAACCTAGTAGCTTTTATTTGCTGTAAACCTCTACTTTCCTTAGAAATTATATTGTGCAACATAATTCCAAAAGAAATAAGATTGCTTCTTTGGCTACTAACTTATTCAAGTTAAATTTAGTCTCAGACCTCCAAGTCCATTACCTGAGGATCAATGAGTTGTAGAGTGGGTTTCGTAAAATAGAAATCCGTAATTTTGCCATGATATGGCACAGTTATTATTACCGATTTTTCCATCGGGCACAACACTTATTACCCCAACCTTGGGAGTATCAATAAAAGGGACGACAGTCACTTATTTTCTGAGTGGTATGCCGATATATTCCCATGAGGAGCATGAGTTAAACAAATTTCGATATACCACTTCAAATTTTATTGAGAGAGGATTGTGTAAGGGCACAGATATCCAGCGCATCTTTCATGTATCTATAGACAGCGTCAGGAGGTGGAAAAAGAAATTTAATGAGCAAGGGGAAGCAGCTTTTTTTAACGAAGATAAACGCCGTGGTCAAAGCCATAAATTACTGCCCGATGTATTAGACCGGATTCAACGAGAGCTAGACAAAGGGCAGAGTGCTAACTCGATAGCCAAAGGCGAACATATTTCGGAAGGGAGCATTCGCTATGCGATAAGTTTAGGCCGATTAAAAAAAAGTTAACACTACCGTATCGATCGCAGCCACCAGCCGCAGTGAACGGAGTAAACAGGATGCAGATTGCGCCACAGAATTTGGTGTTGCTACTACGGATTCAGAAGGCAGGGCGCTTGCCGTTACCGGAAAGCAAGCCTATGCACCGAGCCGTTTCGAACGCCATCAAAGCGTATTAAATGCCGGTGTTTTACTTTCGCTTCCTGCTTTGATCTCCCAGGGGCTGGATCAAGCTTTTAAAAGTTTTCACGCCCTGCCTTCCGGTTTTTATGGCCTTCATCACATCATCATGTTGTCATGTTTTATGGCAATCTGTCGGATCAAAAATCCTGAGCAATTAAAAAACAGTCCTCCCGGAGAATTGGGAAAATTGCTGGGTTTAGACAGAGTTCCGGAAGTGGGGCACTTCAGAAAGAAACTAAAACAGGTCATCAACCAAGGAAGAACCGATGAGTTCCATAACCGCTTGTTCCGCTCATGGGTCACCCAATTGCCGGAGATGTTTTTTTATATTGACGGTCATGTGCGCGTCTATCACGGACAAAAAGCCAATCTTACCAAGCGATTTGTCTCCCGTGAAAAACTATGCTTGAGCGGCACGACGGAATTCTGGGTCAACGATCAGGCAGGCATGCCGCTAATGGTAGTCACCGGAGAGCTTAACGAAAAGCTAAAAGAGGGCATAGAAATCATCATAGAAAAACTAAAAAAAGAAATTCCTGCACCAAGCGATGCAAACCAGCCCTACTTCACCCTGGTTTTTGACAGAGAATCCTATGAGCCCAAGTGGTTTCTTCATTTATGGGAAAAGCATAGGGTGGCGATTATTTCCTATCGGAAAAACGTGAAGGACAAATGGGATGATTGTGTGTTCAAAAGTACAGATACACAAATGCTTAACAACAATGTAACCATGCGACTTTGCGAAATGGGCACCTTGCTCGACGGGAGATGGTTTAGGGAGATCAGGAAGCTATCCGAGAATGGACACCAAACCTCCATAATAACCACACATCCCACTTTATTGATGCAACTAATTGCCGTTAAAATGTTCTCAAGGTGGACGCAGGAGAATTTCTTTAAATACATGCTGGAGAATTTTGAATTTGACAGGATGATAGAATATGGCACAGAAGAGATAGATCAAAAACGTACCATTGTCAACCCGGAATACAGAAAACTAAGCAATCAACTAAAAAAGACAAGAGAAAAGAAAAGCAGACTCGAAGCCAAAGTGTACAATAAAATGGAATCGGAAAATGACAAGACCATCGAAGAAGTAAAAAACGACATTGTAAAAACCTCGGATATAATAGAAAAAATCAATGCCTTCAATAGTGAAATAGATACCCTCTTAAAAGAAAGAAGCAAAAAACCATCTCGTATCAGTTTGTCAGAAATGCCTCAGAAACAACGGTATAACAAGCTCAAACAGGAAAGTGAAATGTATAAAAATGCCATACGGATGTTAGCCTACAGGGCCGAGACAGCTTTATTCAATATTATCAAAGAATTTTTCAGAGGTGCAGAAAACAATGGAAGAATGCTGCTAAAAGAAATATTTTCAAGCGATGCCGGTATGATCCCTGATTATCAAAACAAAACACTTACTATTGTATTGCATTCTTTGTCAAGGCCAAGAGCCAATGAAGCAGCCGCCAAATTATGTGAGTTACTCAATCAAACTGAAACAATTTACCCGTACTCAGATATGAAAATGATCTTCAAATCCATTGCAGTTTAGTTTACGATAGACTTGGAGGTCTGATCATAAACAAAACCACTTATCCCTTCTTGCGAATAAGAAGGCATGGCAAATAAAACAATGCCAACAAAGACGATGAATCTCATGTTATTACTCACAC
>CAYREN010000468.1:0-3954 GCA_964423255.1 uncultured Roseivirgaceae bacterium
TTCCTGTCGTTTAATTTGTCTGTCCGGTTGCTTCTCATGTTTTCTGTTTTCTTGTAATTAATTTGATGATTCTATTTGGCACGATACGCAATGGTTATGCTATAGTGCGCGTGCTCTAATTTAATCTGTTTTTCTAGTTACAAATATATTAAACCATAGTCTGAACTTCATGTTTACAACTAATTGCGACATGTAGATAAGCCTTTGTTAGCGGTTCGTGTTCTGTAAGATCTCTAATTGTTTCCATTGAGTTTCCTCTCCCATGCAATTTTACTTTCATCATTTGGAACTGCCAACATCAAAACCTTTCTTGGTCTGGTCATTCCAACATAAGCAATTCTTAACTCCTCATTATCGGATGGTGGGCTTGCTTTTGCCAGAATGTTGGTATATTTTCCTCGATTGCTAGCTCTATCTTTCAATATTAACAATGTTGCATCAAATGTTTCACCTTTCACACTATGGACGGTTCCAATCCTGTAATTTTGTTCGGCAACATACTTGTCCTCATTCAGAAAGATTTGAGAAAATGAAAAGTTGTTGCTTTCGGGATTTATTTGCAGAACATGTTGAATGTTTTTTAAAACAAATGATGAGTTTACCAATTCAATCCATTTTCCAAGCGTGATGTCTGTGTAGGGTAAAAGTTTAATGAAATTATAAATTACGGTCCTGTGTTTAATAAAACCAATTTTTTCAATCCAGTTTTCAATCACTTCCTGCGAACAAACAGTGATATTCTTATTCATCTTTATAATTGCTTTCTCAATGAGTTTGAAACCTATCTTAAAATCGCCTTTGTCATAATGATATTTACCTAGGATAAAATCTTTTGTGAATTTATTTTGGCTATCCCAATGATTTATTCCGTAAGGAATTCTTTGTACGCCAATAATTTCGTTTATCATCCCTTTACTTCTGTACAATATCGACACTTTATTTTCTGAAAGTTCTATTTGGTTTGCTGTGCAAACATCTAGAAAGGAATTGACAACATCTATTAAGTTCTGGTTGTATGTAACTATTGTTGGCTGAAAACCCCAATTTATAATGTTCCCATTTATGGATATTGAGGGGGTTTCTAAGGAAGATAAGTTGTGAGTAAAATTACAGATACGTTGAGAACTTCTACGATTTTCATTTAAGACAACTTCATTTTCCCATTCTACAATTTTATTTTTAAACAGAGCGGGTTTTGCTCCGTTCCACTCAAAAATTGCCTGATCAGGGTCACCAACAAGCATAATTTCATTTAGCCCCCTATTTGCTAGCAAATCAATAATTCTCATTTGAACTTCCGAAATGTCCTGAGCTTCATCAATAATCAATGCTGGAAACCTTAAAGCTATTGCTTGTCTAATTAAAGGGAATTGTTCAAGGATTCGCATTGCAAAATAATTTGCATCAGATTGGTTCGCATAACCCACAGCAATTAACCCATTTTTTACTTTCTCTAAATTATTAACATGTCCATTCGTATCACCGTTTTTATTTTTTTTCCAACTAAAATGGAAACTTTGCGCATGAGCAATAGGGATTAGTTCGCCATTAACATCAAAACTGCATTTATCAAAATATTGATTGGGATCTCTTTCATAGTTTTTCCAAGTCCATGAACCGTAAGGTTCACCAACAAGAGTTGGCCGTTTGATACATTTCATTACCAAATGCCCGAATGGAAGAAATATGAATTGGTTAATAAAGCTGTCAAGCGTTCCAAGAAAATGAGGAAAAGAAATTGACTGATTTGAACTGAATTCTTCTTTGTATTTCTTTTCAATTTCTTTCCATGCCACATTTGTAAAAGATACGGCAGCAATTCCGGCATAACTTTCTTTCCATTCACTTATCAATCGTGCAAGCCGTGCACTAACACAATAGGTCTTTCCGCTGCCAGGACAAGCCCTAACAACAAACTTACCTGATTTATTGAAAACTATTTCCCGTTGTGTTGGAGATAAACTGTCAAACATTGGTTTCACCTTTTACAGCATACTTAATTGCATTTTGTATGTATGTAGGAACAACAAAGTTTTTATAGGCGACAAAATCATTTCGGTTTGGTTCGGGAAGTTTTAGCATAAATTCTGATTCTGAAAGTAATGCTTGCTTTTCAAATGCTTTGTGCCATACTGCACCATTTTCTAGATGAGTTGCCAAACGCAAAGCAAGTTCCGATTTGCCTTTTTGTTCTTTAACTTTGTCAGCAAAGTTTTTAGAGTAAACCTGAATATTGTTATCAAAATCGATTACAGTGCTGGGGTGAAACTCTGCGTAAATACTAAGTAATAAAGATCTGTTGGCGTCACTTGCTATAAACAGTTCGTATTCAAAAGTGACAGTACCAATAAAAGGTTCTAATTTTCCACCTCGCAGTTGATTAATGTTTGCAATTCTTGCTGCTGGATTATCGTTAATTTGTTTTCTGTCATCATCGGTAATCAGTGCACACCTTGTTTTCAGGTTCTTTGTTTCTTCTGCGTTATTGAAAAGATTTGCGAAATGGTCAAAGGCAACGCCGTTTACATTTACTATTTCGATTCCTGCTTTTTCAATGTCATATGTCTCACCAACTTTCCCGCTGAATACTTTGAGTAGCAACGCTTCTGAAATTCCTTCCACTAAAATTACGCCGTTTGAAAAGAAAAGTTGCGACTTGGTAACATCTAAAAACTTTTGGAGGTAAGTTTGGTTTTCGGGTAAAAGTCCTGAATGTCGAAGTGATAAAGCATATACTTTGTTTGATTGGTTCTGTAAAACAATAACAGATTTTAATTCGGCTTTCGCTGTAATTGTCGGTGAGTGGGAGGTGACGAAAAGTTGAAAACCTTGTTCCCTATCTAGTTTGTTCAGGTAGTTAAAAAATAAATTTTGTAATTGCGGATGCAAGTGTGCTTCGGGTTCTTCAATAAGTAAAGCAAAATAGCTTTCTTTATCAATTTTTTTTCTCTGAAGCAAATCACCCAGAACGGTTGCGGTATAAACAAGGTTATTGTAGCCAAGTCCGTTTTGACTTAGTTCAAAATATTTTTGCTGATTTGGGCTTCCATTCAATACTTCATCTGAGTACAAAGGCATTTGAATTTTCAAATTCTCAACGAGCTTGTTGAAATCATAAGGCAAAAAATCTATGTCAATCTTTTGTTCCTCTCCTATAAAACTTGTTTCATTAAGATGTTTGTTGATCTTATTTTTGCCAGTTTGTAAATGAGCAATCCATTCTACATCACTGTTAATGGCTGTGTGAACTCTGCTTGCAAGGTTTTTTTTCTTTTCCTTATCTGCCTCTGTACTGGTGGTGTCTATTTGAATGTTTGAATAAAGTTGCCCCAACTTGTTGCCCCTGACCGGTCGTAAGAATTGCACCGCATTGCGTAAAGCATCTAAATGGACATGATAAAGAAGATATAATACATCTGGAGAAATAATTTGTCCTTCATTTGCACCTCCCCAGACTTTGTATCTTATTCTTTTAATTCCGTTTCTTTCTTCGGTGTAAAACTTGAAGTGGATTTGTAAATCCTGTGTTCCATCTTCATAGGAGTTTAAGAGGTCAATAAACCAACCTGCCTCATGGGGGATCTCAATTTTGAAATACAAATGAAATTCAATTTCACTCGCAGGCTCTGCAATAACATTTCGTTGAAAGTGAAAATCAGTATCCTTAACATATAAGTCCCTATGTAAATTACCGTATCCTAAACAAATTCTTAATGCATCAATGATAGCCGTTTTACCTGAATTGTTTACTCCAATCAGAATGTTAAGTCCTTTATTGAAAATCAATGTAAGGTCTTCAATTGTCCTGAAGTTCTTTATATGAAATTTTTCTAAGTACATAATTTATCCAGAGTTTGTTATTTATTCTATGTTGATTTGCCGATCTATCAGGATCGCCAACTATCCCATACCCCCCCCAAATTTACAATTTATTCTTAAACCAAGAATAGATAA
>CAYREN010000469.1:0-3948 GCA_964423255.1 uncultured Roseivirgaceae bacterium
TTTTCCTGGCATCAGCACTGGTATGCAATGTCAATTGAGCCGTGTTGGCCAATGACTCATACATATTTCGCGAAATGATCTTCCGGATATTTGGTAATTTTTTATCTGTAAAATCATCGGTAAGTGTCACAGAAGGCATTTGTTTGACATCTGCAGCCAACACCTTCCCTCCCACTCCAGAGCCATTGACGGGTAGCGCAATATTTTCTTTTGCCGCAATGGCTTTTGCTAATGGAGTTGCTTTAGGTTGCAATTCAATTGCTGAGCGAATATCCCTTTCGATAATTCTGCTGTCGGGGCCAGTACCATGAACATTGCCATAAACCAACCTCTCCTTACCGGCCAAATTTTTAGCCCTTGGAGAAATTCCTACTTTTACTCGTGATTCAGATACCGGAGATTGATCAATGGACTTGGCAACTTCAGGAGCTTTTGAATCTGATTGTACATCTAGCTGTTTTTGATCTTCAACTTTTGCCACTCCTCCCGGACGAAACGAATCTATGGAATCTCCTTTTTCTCCAATGACGGCAATTGCCTCAAGTACTGGAATCTCATCACCTTCTTCGGCAAATGTTGCCAATAATATCCCATCAGATAGTGCCTCCTGTTCAAAGGCTGCCTTATCCGTTTCATAGGCAAAAAGCATATCTCCTTTGATTACCTTTTCACCTTTATTCACAAACCATTCAGAAAAAATACAACTCTCAACTGATTGCCCTTGACGAGGCATAATTACCGCTTCGGCCATAGTTTCATTTTTAATAATTATAATTTACATGTAAAGATATATTTATCAACTTGTATTTACAAGTAAAACAAATAAATATATTTACATCATTGAAATGCCATTCCATTTACTTTATCAATAAATCGATAATTACATTCCATAACTTGTATTTACATGTAATAATTCTTTAATTTGCATATTATAAAAAAAAACAAGTTGGCAGTTATCAACACAAATAGAATTCCTCAGCATCGGAAGTTATACGAACTTTTGCGTAAGCACATCGTAGAAGGTGTGTATCCCGAAGGAAGTCTGTTGCCTTCCGAAAATGAATTGTGCGGCACCCACGATGTAACCAGGCCAACTGTAAGACAGGCCCTATCCCGATTGGCAAGCGAAGGATATATTGTCAAACACCAGGGCAAAGGCAGCATTGTTCGTTCTTTACCAAAAGGCATCGGTATTTTATCATTGCAGGGTACAACTTCCGGCGTGGGAAAACATAATCTGGAAACAAAACCTGCTGGCAAACCATTTACTAGCAAATGGCCAGAAAATTTTCCTTTTGATCTTAGCGAACTTGAAGTGGAATCGGGATGTATTGTACTTGAGCGTGCCAGAAAAGTAGATGGCTTCCCAGTTCTCTATGACATCAGTTATATTCCAAATATCAACATGCCTAGATTCACGCAAAAAAGCTTTGAGAACAAATCACTTTTTGATGTGATGCGCAACAATTACAATATTGAAGTAAAAGGTGGTGACCAGAAAATTATGGCCATTCAAGCCAACAAGGAAATTAGCGCCTACCTGGATTTAAATGAAGGAGACCCTGTATTAAAACTGGAAAGAAAGATGGATACCAACAGAACAGGGTATTGTTTTTATTCAGTCATTTATTGCAATACCGATAATTTCTATTTGGAAGGAAGTTTTTAGTATTGTAATTTCTATTGCCTTTTATATTCAGAATAATAAGGTTCAATCATTTTTCTTTTTTCTCCGGCAAATTTTTCGTGGTACATACCTCCCATATAAAAACAACTGGTGCCTCCGGAAACTATCCCCCAAATTGCAGCCTCTTTCAAATCAAACAATTGCATACCTTTTTGCATTTGTGAAACCAATGATGAGATCACGCCTCCGACGAAATTGTCCCCACATCCAGTTGTATCTCCATTGTTTTCCATTTCCAATTCCTTTGTTATCGCTTCTGAAATCGGCATTTCCACATTGATTATTTCCTTGAACAATTTACCGGTTGAAAAAATACAAATATCATCAGTCCCAGAGGTAATGATCACAGCTCCAGTACCAGACTCACGAAAAAAATTAATGGCCTCTTTTAATTCAGATTGTCCACTGAGTCGAAGAGCCTCAGCATGATCAACAATTAATAGATCAATATTTTTATAGCTTTCATCAGAATTTCCCAGAGGCCATTTTTTGTCAGGATTGGCATTTTCATTTCTGAAATCATAAACTGTATTAACAATAGTAATGCATCCTTGCTCTTTGGAATTTTTAAGCAAATATGTTAAATCATCATGAATTGGTGGAACTAAAGCCGTTCCCCCAAAAACAACAATATCGGATGAGAAAAAGTTTTCATCAAGCGCAGTGGAATTATAATCCCACGCAGCTCCAATGGAATTAATAAAAATTCTCTCTCCTGTTCCATTATTATATTCAGGATCGGAAAGCACAATAGTTGATGGAGTTTCTTTATTTGAAAAAGTCAACTTATCGATAAACAATGGTGCGTTTTCTAACATTGTCCTTATGAATCGTCCATTGTCATCCTCTCCCAAGACCGCATAAATATGAAATTCACAATCAGCATTTTCTTTAAGCTGGGCAGCGTGAATCAAGGGTATGATTGCAGGGCCTCCAATATTTATTTTATCGGGTGATTTTTCAGATGCTATATTTTTTAGCATGGAATGGACATCTGTGCTAGCAAATTTTTCAAATTCTTCTTTAAAAACCAGGTGACCTGCAGTTAATCCTCCGTCTCCACTTGCTCTGGAGAGGTATAAATTAAAATCTTCTGTCTCAAATGACACATTGTTGTAAAGACTATCTACCAATGTGCAGCCAACTCCTGATACTTTTATTTTTTTTGCCATGAACAAAAATAAAATATTAGAAGAAGTGAACCAATGAAAATACATTGAAAACTATCTTACGACAGAGAGAGATTCAAAATATAATTATTTTTTACCTTCAATAAAGAAGTGATCAACAACTTATCGGCAACTACAAACCTAAAAACTTCATGTCAACTTGAAATCAACAAATAATAATTAGCATTACAATTACTTCAATGTTCAACTTGTATATTGACAAAGACAAATTTAACTCTCAGTTTAAATAAAGCTACTTAGCGATTTAAATATTCTTTGGTTCTATCATGAATTTAGTAGATAATGGTTAAGGCCTCAGTGAAAGAATAATATAGCACTCCTGAAATTAGTAATAAGAGGCAAATCTCAGGGCATTAATCCCTTGTTTGAGTCAATAAAAACAAGTTTTAATTATTAAATTTCGCAGCTGTGCATGGGTTGGCAAATCCATAGGATACAAATTGGTTTATCATGAAGCAGGCTGGTTTAATGCAGTTAAATGAATATTTATTTCATTCAGTTAAAAAGGAAAATATCATCCTTAATGATTATCATGTAGCCATGAAATTTACGAGTATTTTATATTGTTAAGCAATGCAATAAATATGTTGGGATGGTGATTCACTCATTTGAGAAGCAATAATGAACCAGCGACACCAACAAATAGCGCTCCAATCATTGAGATGATTACAGCAACCCCCCAAGAGCTGAAAGAAAATGAGATAATTCCATATCCTGCTTAGCCAGTGATGCAGGCGATGATGATTTAACATATATATGGACCGCAGTTGAAGGATTTTTTCCAATTGGTTCAACCGGTTCTTCTACCAATTGGAAAGCACCAAATAAATCAGGATCATTTTTTGTTCGGGTAAGTGTGAGCGACAAAACATCGGATGCTCTAAAAGATATAATTATTACTGTAACCGATAATTCCGGAGAGTCAAATGCAATTATTGAAGGAAAAGTATTCAAGATAAATACAGATACAATCATCAGTGGAGTTGTCATTGAAGCAGGAGGCAAGTCAGTTACATCAGATCAAGACGGTAATTACAGAATTGAAAATATAATAAGAGGAGAAGTAATCGT
>CAYREN010000470.1:0-3944 GCA_964423255.1 uncultured Roseivirgaceae bacterium
AAAAAATAGAAGACCATGAAAATTTTCAATTTCATTTTACTCATAACACTATTTTTATCCATAAGCTGTCAGAAAACAAAACTCGAAGTGGAGACTCATGATTGCATAAAACAAAAAATAGCTGAATTTGACAACAGCGCAATTTCTTGTGATGCAGGAGCATCTGTTTACAGTTATCAGTTTCAAGGCAAGCTGGTTTATGTATTCTATCCAGGGAACTGCGGTGCTGACATGATATCCGATGTGTACGATGAAGATTGCAACTTGATTTGTGGTCTTGGTGGAATCGTCGGAAATATCACTTGTAATGGCGAGAATTTTGGAGACAACAGCACGGATGAAACCTTGATATGGAAAAACTAAAGATTAAATATTTTTAGAACTTAAACTCCGGTTTGTTGGGCTTGAGCACATCACATACGTGCTCGGCAAAGCTAAGTCCTGCCCCTTTGTAAATATTAAACACCGAATCAACTCCAAGATTTTTCAGCTCTTTTATTTCATCTTCATAATGTGCAATGGCGGCGATCTTGCCTGTGAAGTTACTTTGATTTAATCTGATGACGGCAACCTTATTTGCGGAGAAGTTGTTCATTGTCAGTAGCACGAGCGAGACATTTCCCGGTTCGAGATTAACCCAGAAACCAGAATCTGTAGCATCGCCAATGATTACATTTCTTCTTACTTTTTTATGAGACAATACCACATTATAGTCAGCATCCAGACCGAGTACATTCTCACCAAATTTTGACGCCATATGGTTGTAGGTAATGGTTCCTACCCTTCCCATGCCAAATACCAGAATGTTGGCACCTTCGGTATTAATTGGCCTGTCATCTGCCAGGCGCTTTTTCCGCTCAAAGCGAATGAGGTACTTTTCAAATATGGAATAGTAAAGGTACTGATTCAATGGTGTGGAAATGAGGAATGAAAGGGCCACGGTAATTGAAAAAATGAGTAACCACTCACCACTCAATAAATTTGAGGCAACAGCCATGCTCCCCACAATAAGGGCAAATTCGCTGTAATTGGAAAGATCTAGTGCAATGAGAAATGATGTCCGAGCTCGAAGCCTAAACTTCGTTAAAATCCAAAAGTAGAGAAATCCCTTGATGGGGATGAAAAGGATAAAAATCAATGATACACCAACCATCCACCATTCGGGTACACCTGTGAGCCCAACACTCAAAAAGAAGGCGATCAGAAAAAATTCTTTGAAGCCTAATAGTGTTTTGGATAGTTCATCTGATTTGGTATGGTTAGCAACAACAAGCCCACCAACAAGTGCTCCAAGATCTGCTTTTAACCCAACAATGGAGAATAATTTTGCACTACCCAAGGCCAGTAAAAATCCATACAAAATCATCATTTCTCCATGGCCGGATTTATTCATCAACCAAATCAGCGGTTTTCTTAAAAAGGGAAATGCAAGTAATAATATTGCCCAAATGGTTGGTAGTTCGCCTGTGGATAGAGTGAGGAATATTACGGCAAAAATATCCTGGATAATAAGGATAGATATTGCCGTCTTTCCTTGCAGACTTCTCATTTCTCCTTTTTCATCAAGAACTTTAACCGCAAATACAGTACTTGAAAAACTTAATGCAAAAGCAATCAATATGATCATTTGCATAGGAATTCCTTCGAAATAGTTTAGTCCCAGAAAACCCAATAGAATAATAAATATACTGAACAATAGCACTGTAATTATTAAATGGATGGTGCCTCCCCTCCAAACATGCTTTCGGAAAAGACTTCGCACATTTAGCTTTAACCCAATAGTAAAAAGTAGTAGTAATATGCCAAGATCAGATATTTTTTCTATGGTCTCATTGCTTTCAATTCCAGCAGCGCTTAGTGCAAATCCTGCCACCAGGAAACCCAACATTGGCGGTAAGCCCAGCAACCTCATCAAAAAGCCAAGAATAAAAGCTACAATTAAAGGCAGAAGTATCATTAAGAATTTTTATTTGTAAACTATGGAATGAATTTATTAAAAAATAAAAATTGGCATGAATTATAAAAGATATTTTAAATGAACATCTGATATCTATTCAATTTCAGAAAATTGAAGAAAAAATATGGAAATAATAAAATCTTCAAAACTTACTATCAAATGCGTAAGAGAAAGTTTGGTTTTTGAATAAATTCGGTCGTAAAAAAATTAACTGTGACATGAGAGAGTCTGTCAATTTTGAGACAATCAAACAAATCTTGGAATTGAATACTATAGACAGATTTTTGAATGCTCTCATAAAAGAATTAATTTCATAGTTTATTGAACCAATATTATGAAACGACGAGATTTTGTAAAATATGGAGTTAGCTCATTTCTAACTGCCCCACTCATTTTAAATGGAAGCTCTCTTTACGCAGATAATTATGCTTCTCCAATAGTAAGTGTATTTGATGAACTGGCATCAAAAATAACTTATAAAGCCGGCAAAATTGTTAATTCTGACGGAGTGATTGTTGACAAAATTCTCACGTCTGAAATTATAAATGTGCGGGTTGCAAAAATGGTAGATACCGCAGTGATGAAAATCACCAATCAATCTACGGTAGGAGCAGCATGGCAATCTTTATTTCCTGCCGGTCATCCCAATGACAATACAAAAATTGGTATCAAAATAAATTTATCTTATGGAGACTGGAAAAATGATAAAGAAAATGACTGGTCTAAAATTTATTGCCCGTTTGGGGCCAAGGCTGCTGTCACCAATGCGATAGTTTCAGGTCTCTGCCAAATGAATGATGGCACCTTTCCAATTGAAAATATTACACTTTTAGAAAGGATGTATTCGGTAGGCAAACGCAAATATTACCCAATTGTACAGGGATTTCGACCTATCTCTGAAAATGACCAGGGTTTGTATAAAGATAATCAACAGGGCGCATATGGCGCACATTGGATTTATGCTGCCAATCCAATAGAACTACCTGATGATGCACCTTCATTTATTGCTGCCCCAGATTTTCCTAAAAAATATCAAGCACCTCAAAGAATATATGCAGCATATTATAAAAGTGATTTTTTAATTAATTACGCTATTGGCAAAGATCACAGGGCTGCTGGAATAACCGGTGCCATGAAAAATAACTATGGTTGTACAGACAACCCTATGGGCACACATGGGCAAGACTGGGATAAAGAATATAGCCCGTATGCCGGCACGCGTATCTGTGTTCCTGTATTTTATAAAAATGTAAATCAGCAGGCACCATATCTTCTCAATATCCTCGACAACCTGACAAGTGTATATGATGGCGGGCCACTTTCGGGAAAGGTGTTCTGTACCAATACCATTGCTGTCAGCAAGGATCCGGTAGCCTTGGATGCTTATTTGCTCAATGAAATTAATCATGTTCGAAAAGAAAATGGGCTCTTAGAAATTAAAACAAGTGATGGGAGAACAGACTTAGGACACCCCAATGCATCATTCTTACGCATTGCTTCAGAAAATCATGATTTGGGAAGTATGTCTCAGGATAATGTGCAATCTTTTGATTTGTCTTCTTCAGAATCCAACGATTATGATATCCCGACATTCGAAAAAAGCCAATCGTTGATTAGCGAAACAACTAAGACCAATGACGCGTACCAGGTGCGTGTATTTATGGATGATTCGAAAAGAAATCATGCTATCGAATCCAGAATTGAAAATACAAGAGGAACGATTGTAAAATCTTTTAAAACACAATCTACCATTTCGTCAACAGCTACACTGGAATGGAATCATAAGGATGATAATAATGTGACTGTAAAAAAAGGTATTTATATCTGGTATGTTGCCGTGGATGGAATAGTACATACAAGTACCATCAATGGTTATGTTTGATTTCCGAAAGTTCACTTTAATTTTATAATAAAAACTTACTGTTTTTATTACCCTCTTTATTCTCAGGATTTTCTGAGTTTTGATTAACAATCATAAAAAATTTAC
>CAYREN010000471.1:0-3940 GCA_964423255.1 uncultured Roseivirgaceae bacterium
AAATCAGGAATGAGGTTTTGGATTTGATATCTTATAGGCATGAGATCAGTGAAAATTGGGAGAGATATAAAATATATGTACCAAAAGAGGAAGATGTCTTATCAAACTCTGTTTACAGTAACATATTAAGAATTAAGTTTTACAAAATAAAAAAGTTAATCAATCTTAATAAAGAAGAATTAAAAAAGGAGAATGATTTAGAGAAACAAATGGAGCTGCAAAAAATCCATGTGGAATTGCTCAAGGCCCAATCGGAGTTTTCTTCCTCATTGGGTATCGTTGTTTCATGACATCCATAAATCGATTTGATGAAAACATCAAATTAAAAACATGAATAAATTGGAACCTTTATTAGCCTTTGGAGTTTAATCAATGATAACGGCCTATCTTTGAGTAAATCATACTCTCGAATAGACAAATTAATATCACGTTAATTGGCAATTTAAATACATAAACGGATGAAAAAGGAACAAGCAAAAAAGGTACTGATGATGCTAAACAGGATAAGTCAGGAGATAGATATATTTGGGAGTGTCTTATTAAAAAGGAGATTGGCTCCAATTCCAAGCAGAGTAAAATATCCAGGTAATCAAAAATTTAAAAAATGAAATTTAATATTGATGAGTAAATAAAAAAACAACAAAAAGGGCACACAACTGCTACAGTTTTTTTATATTGCATCAACAATTTATAAATCAAAAACTTTCTGCTTGCAATTTATGGTCCCGTCTAACAGCGGGACCTATTTTTTTGTCCAAATTAGTAATGTCGATCGATGAGTGAAATGACCCAATGCTATTTTTTTGGTGATGAAATATTAATTTTTGATTCACATAATAAAATCCAATGAATTTATTTCAAGTAAGCAACTTGAACTGTAAATTGATGATAATTTTATTGTCATTAAAAATTGTATAAATGCATTTTCATATGAAGTACTTCTTAATTTCCATTGTTACAGCTGCCTTATTTTATTCATGCCAAAACACACCAAAATACAGTGACATTTCCATTTATAATTTAAGATGTGAATATCTGGATAACCCTATTGGGATTGATGCGGAAAGTCCAAGGTTTACATGGCAGATTGAGAGCAGTGAAAAAGATATTGGGCAAAATGCTATTCAAGTTATAATTGGGACCGATTCACTTTTTACTCCAGAAAGTCAAGTATGGGATAGCAGGAAAATTAACTCTGATATCAACTTGACTGTGTACACCGGGGCTGCTTTAAAGCCGTTTACAAAATATTTCTGGGGCATTCAGATATGGGATAATCAAGGTAATACCACAGTTTCGAATATATCTACATTCGAAACCGGCATGATGGATAAGCTTAATTGGAAGGGTTCGTGGATTACCGATAGCAGAGATATTGACCTCAAACCGGCACCTTATTTCAGGAAAGAATTTAAGCCATATAAAAAGATAGTATCTGCCAGAGCCTATGTGGCAGTTGCCGGATTGTACGAACTTTTCATCAATGGAAAAAAAATAGGAAATCATCGTCTCGATCCCATGTACACAAGATTTGACAGAAGAACTTTGTATGTGACCTATGACGTGACACAATATTTAAATGATAATAACAACGCTATAGGGATATTATTGGGGAATGGTTGGTACAATCACCAGTCAACAGCAGTTTGGTATTTTCATGAAGCACCATGGAGGGCTCGCCCTAAATTTTGTCTTGATCTGCGTATAGAATATGCTGATGGATCATCAGAAGTAATTAGTTCTGATGATACCTGGAAAACATCTCTAAGCCCAATAATCTTCAACAGTATTTATACTGCCGAACATTACGATAGCAGGTTGGAGCAATCAGGCTGGGATTTACCAATATTTGATGATTCGCAATGGGAGGATGCAAGTTATACTTCTGCACCTTCAGGGAATATAGTTGCTCAGACACTTCATCCAATAAGAAATGTTGAAAATATCCTACCTGATACTATGTGGAAGTTCAGTGATAGGAATTACGTTTTTGACCTGGGCAGAAATATTGCCGGCGTAAGTCAATTAAAAGTCCAGGGTGAAATTGGAACAACCATCAAACTGATTCATGGTGAGCTTATAAATGAAAATGGGCATGTGGATTTATCCAATCTCGATGTTCACTACCGTCCTACAGATAATTCAGATCCATTTCAAACAGACATATTTATTTTGAAGGGCGAAGGAGAGGAGTCATTTATGCCGAAGTTCAATTATAAAGGATTTCAATATATTGAAATAATTAGCGATAAACCTATTTTGCTTTCGCAGAATAGTTTAGGGGGTTATTTTATGCATAGTGATTTGCCTCAAGTAGGGAGGATAGAATCTTCAAATCCCGTATTAAATAAGATCTGGGCTGCAGGCAATAATTCATATTTATCCAATTTGTTTGGGTATCCAACAGATTGCCCTCAACGGGAAAAAAATGGTTGGACGGGAGATGCTCATATCGCGTTAGAAACCGGACTTTATAATTTTGATGGAATTACCATCTATGAAAAATGGATGGCGGATCACCGTGACGAGCAGCAACCAAATGGCGTGTTACCAGCCATAATTCCAACAGATGGATGGGGATATCATTGGGCAAATGGTCCGGATTGGACAAGTACCATTGCATTGATTCCATGGAATATTTATCTTTTTTATGGTGACACGAAAATTTTAAAAGACAATTATAAAAACATCAAGCGCTATGTAGATCACATAGATGAGATCAGCCCAAGCGGACTTACAGATTGGGGATTAGGAGATTGGGTACCCGTAAAATCAATAGCTCCAAAAGAACTTACTTCAACGGCATATTTTTATGCCGATGCTTTGATACTTTCTAAAATTGCTAACATACTGGGGTATGAGAAGGATAAGCAGAAATACACCCAACTCGCAGAGAAAATTAAGCACGTTATCAATATTAAATATCTGGATAAAGATACTGGGATTTATGGAAGTGGAATGCAAACAGAGTTATGCGTTCCATTATTCTGGGGATTGGTGCCAGATCGGCACATCGAAAAGGTAGCTGCAAATCTTGCTATGAAAGTTGAGGAAGATAGTTTTCATATTGATGTCGGGATACTTGGCGGGAAAGCGATTTTAAATGCTTTGAGTGAAAATGGTTATGCCGATATTGCCTATAAAGTTGCATCGCAAGAGACATTTCCTTCGTGGGGATGGTGGATTGTAAATGGAGCAACTACATTTTATGAAAATTGGAACATAGAGGCAAAGCGTGATTTGTCTCTAAACCACATTATGTTTGGAGAAATAAATGCATGGTTTTATAAGGCCTTGGGAGGGATTAAACCTGATCCTAATAAACCAGGGTTTAAAAATGTGTTAATAAAACCAAATTTTGTGGAGGGTTTGGATAGCTTTTTGGCTGAACATTCTGGGCCTTATGGTAAGATTGTATCATCATGGAAAAAAGAGAATAAATTGGTGATTTATACCGTAACGATACCGCCGGGAAGTTCGGCGACTATTTGGTTAAAATGTGAGGAAGTCTTATTGGAAGGTAATAAAATAGAAGAAATTGATCATGCTAATTTAGTTTCAAAAGATGATATTTATACTGCAATTCAAATTGTTTCAGGTACATATGAGTTTGAGATAAAGATTTGATTATTTATATGAAATGATTTTAACTTATGGATAATATTTGTATTGCATTAAAGCATAAAATATATTACCCTTGTATTTACAATTTAATTATAAATATTTTACTCTATCATAGTCCATAGTACTATTAAAAAGAGTAAATAATACAAACCCAAATAATCAAGTCTGAATTATTGATAAAACCCAAAATAAATTAAAAAAATGAAAATCTTAGAAAAAATCCAAAGACGTGAATTTGTAAAATCTGCTGCCGTATTGGCCTCTGTTGCTACCGTTCCAGCATATCTGACTGCCGGATGTGCAGAGAGAAAAGAAT
>CAYREN010000472.1:0-3923 GCA_964423255.1 uncultured Roseivirgaceae bacterium
ATCATAATATGAGCTCGATGTGTCCCGGGGTCCATAATCCAGGGTCCGCCAGGATAAGATGGAGTTAACGCCAATCCGGTAGTTTCTACAGTTGCATAGGGCATGTAAACCACAAATCGCTGGTAAAGGTCAATTGGCTGTTTCTGGTCATTGTACTGCCCCGACACTACATACAACAAACTACCCTCACGAATATTAATATTGCCTGATTTTGTTTCATTTCCTCTTATTTCAAAAATTTCTTTTACTGATTTGCCTTCCTTTTTTAAGGTTCTACCCAACTGCATAAAAGGATCAAGATCCTTGTGATAACCTACCACTTTGAACCCGTCCTTTTGAGGATCATCAGCTAAACATATCATTGCATTTTTTCCTTCACGAATTACTGTAAGTTCGGTTGCATTATTATAGCCAAGAACTTTTGCTTCGTCTCTGAATGATTCAGGCAAAGCTAATATTGCCTGGCTGATTTGTACATCCAAATCTAGATTTCCTTGTGCTGAACATGCTGATAATCCCAACATGCATAAGAAGATTAAGGTCGACATTTTCATAGTATAAAAATTAAGTGTTTTAATATTCAACAATTTAAAGAAAACCATTTACATATAAAATTGTTGCCTGAAGACTTTAGGGAAATCGCCTTTAAAACTATTTAGTCGTGCTGAATAAGTTTCAGCATCAATTGATTAATTATACAGATCCTGAACCAAGTCCAAAATGACTCTATGCAAGGAACATAAATTATTATAGTTTTAAAGGAGATTTCCACGCGGGAGGCTTCTGAAAATAATGCATATATTAAATATTCAACTACAACTAAAGTTCATTCAATTGGTTTTTTCTTTTTTATTCATTGATTCCTGTATACACAATTTCATTATTGCTCTCACCTCATTGAGGGTAATGATTTGAACCGTATCGGCAAATTCGTTATAGATATATGTAGCGATTTCAGCAATTTCCAAATCTGTGAGATTAAGGACTCCCGGCATTTCCTGATTAAATGAAATCCCGTTGACGAAAATTTCTCCTTTTTGTCCGTGTCGCATTCCACATATAGATTCATTTCTGTTTGAAATTAAATAGTCCGATTTCTTCAATGGTGGATAAAGTTTAGCCAATCCTGCACCGTCGGGTTGATGGCAATTGGCACAATGAAGACTATACAATCTCTTCCCTTCAACAAGGTATTGCTTCAATCTTATCTTTGTTCGTTGGTCGAGATGATCGTATTTATAGGATTTTTCATGCTGATTGCACGATATTGTAATTACACAAAAAATGAAATAAAGTATGAAATGAATTATACACCTCATTTTTCATTGTATTCTTTGAGCAGCCTGCTAATGTCAATTATTAGTTGATCGACTTTATCTTCTTTGGTGCCATCGTACATGCCGCGTATCCTTCGTTCCTTATCTATAAGTATAAAAGCACCGGAATGGATATTGCCTCCAGGAGCATTTTTATCTTCTCTGGCTGTAACCATATAACTGGTTTGTCCAATATCATAAATTTCATCCTGATCTCCAGTTACAAAATGCCATGTCTTGCTGCTCACTCCCAGCCGCTCAGCAAATGAACTTAGAACAGCAACGGAATCATGTTTTGGATCAATGGTATGAGAAAGAATTAATACATTGGGATTGTCTTTATACTTTTTATAAACCCTAAGCATTTGGGTTTTCATAATTGGGCAAATAGTCGGGCATGTCGTAAAGAAAAAATCAGTAATATATATTTTATCCTGAAATGTTTCCTGAGTTACAATTTGACCATCCTGATTTATAAAGCTAAAATCTGATATTGTATGGAAAACGGTATCGGCCTTAATTCCATTATCAAAATTTACATTTTCAATAGTTCGTCTTCCGAGGATTGGTAACTTATCATTTTTTTGGCTACAAGAAATTAATATAATAGTAACAAATGTGAAAAATATATGTTGCTTCATGATCTAACAGAATTAGTATCTTGAGGATATAATTTGCTGCGAAGTTAGATTATTTTTATTGTTAGTGAAAATCATAAATTTTGTTCTATCAGTTAATATTTTAAAATTTTTAGGTGGCAAGAAAACATAATCATGTCCTTGTGTGAACTGAAATTGCTCCGGCAATGCCGGTTTCATGTAGTTAATTCTAAAACCTGATCATAGCCAAATATTTGAACATAAAAAAAGCTCCAACTATTTCTCGTTGGAGCTTTTTTTTAGAATTACAATATTATTTGCTGACCATTACTCTTTTAAATGTGTCAACAGTCAAACCTTTATTTACCGAATTGAGATATTTTTCAACAGTCATTGTATTGTCCTTAACAAAGGATTGTTTTAGTAAAGTATTATCCTTAAAGAATTTGTTCAGTTTTCCTTCAGCAATTTTTTCAATAATATGCTCGGGCTTACCTTCTGCAATAGCTTGCTCTCTTCCTATCCTTAATTCATTCTCAATTATTTCTGGATCGATTCCATCTTTATCGACAGCTACTGGTCGCATAGCAGCAATTTGCATTGCAACATCCTTTCCAGCATCTATCACATCAACCTCCCCAGCGCCCTTTAAGGACACTAAAACACTCAATTTGCTTCCGGTATGAATATATGGAACAACCTTTTCACCTTCCAAAGTTTCCAATGCAACGATGTCAATTTTCTCGCCGATTTTTCCGATTAATTCAGTGATTTTTTCGCCTACTGTTAAGTCATCGATTTTTAAAGCTTTTAATTCGTTTACGCTTTTTGGCCGGGAATCAAATGCTGCTTTTAATATTTCCTTACCAAGATTTTGAAAGTCATCATTTTTAGCTACGAAATCCGTTTCGCATCCAAAAGCTACTGCCACCGCAACGGTGTTGTCATCATTGGTCTGAACAAAAACAGTACCTTCTTCTGTTTTTCGATCTGCCCTTTTTTCAGAAACCTTTTGACCTTTTTTTCTAAGTAATTCAATTGCTTTTTCAATATCTCCTTCTGCTTCCACAAGTGCCTTCTTGCAATCCATCATGCCTGCGCCAGTCATTTGTCGAAGTTTATTTACTTCTTGTGCTGTAATTGCCATTTTAATTTATTTATAATTCAAAACTCCTTATATAAAAATTGAACATCAGCATTGTCATCCGATGTTCAATTTTTATTAATATTTATTTATGGTATGATTATGCCTCTTCCTTAGCTTTTGCCTGATCGACCTCTCGCTTGGCATTTTCCTCTTCTGCTAATTTAGCATCATCCTTTTCTTTCTTTCTTTCCATCAATCCTTCTTCGACGGCTTTTGCAATGTAATCTGTTATTATTTGGATAGATTTCCATGCATCATCATTTGAAGGAATAGGAATATCAACTAACTCAGGGTTGGAATTTGTATCAACCATGGCGATTACAGGAATATTTAGCTTTTGAGCTTCCTTAATCGCAATGTGCTCTCTTTTAATATCGACAACAAAAAGAGCTGCCGGCAATCTGGTAAGATCGGCAATACCACCTAGTATTCTTTTAAGTTTTTCTTTTTCTCTTGTTATCATCAATCGCTCCCTTTTTGCAAGGTTGAGATAAGATTCATCTTTCATCAATTTCTCGATAGAAGACATTTTTTTAAGCGATTTTCTGATCGTAGAAAAATTGGTTAGCATACCACCCAACCATCGTTCGGTTACAAATGGCATTCTTAATTTCTGAGCTTGCTCTGCAACAATGCCTTTTGCTTGTTTCTTTGTTGCTACGAACATTACTTTTCTTCCCGATCTAACTATGCTTTGGATATAACTAGCTGCATCTTCAAGACATACAATGGTCTTATTCAAATCCATTATATGAATATTGTTTCTTTCCATGAAGATATAAGGAGCCATTTTTGGATCCCACTTCCTGGTCAGGTGTCCGAAGTGAACTCCGGCATCTAGTAAGTCATTATATTTTATTT
>CAYREN010000473.1:0-3914 GCA_964423255.1 uncultured Roseivirgaceae bacterium
ATATTTTAAAATATATCAGGGATGTGGACTGAGAGAAATACAGGTTTCCGTATGGCGATTATAAATTTTCTTTTATCATGGAGCTAATAAATTAGTTTTCGTGTAAATCGCAAAATTCCAATTGAACACTATATAGGATATTATTAATGAGTGCCGATTACTTTGTTAGAGACCTTATTGCCCAGCTAAAAAAACGTAATACAAATATAACCACATAGGCAATTCCCGAATATCTTAATATTAATAATGGGTCTTTATACCAAATATCAAATAGTACCCCATACCCCAACACACCAAGTAATATCAAAAAAGGCGCTAAAAATAGGTATGATAGCTCTTTCCCCAACCATGATTTCTTCTTACTCATTAATAGTTTTTTATTTCAGATTTGACTGCGATTAATTAATTTTGACAAAAGTAATAAAGAGGAGATAAAAATAATTCGGTCATAGGTGAATATTTGTTCAAATGCAATTCCACAAAGTTAACGGTTGTATGGATTTTTCAAAAATAAGCACCTTAGCCCAGTTAACTTTATTAAATCATTAAATGAAATTAATTACCAATACTTTTATCAGTAACGTGACCAAATGGTCATATTTATTTAAGCATTCTTCTAATTACTAATAAATGATAAACAGTTATTAAATAAATATTCACATGAAACTACTAAGCACTTTTTTGTCATCTTTTTTATTGGTAGTGGCTGTCATTTATTCAGCGCATAGCCAACAGCACGACTGGGAAAATCCTGAAATGATTGGGCAAAATAAACTGCCCGCTCATAATATTTCCATTTCTTTCCCAACTGAATCAGCTGCATTAAAAGTAGATGTAAAATCATCTTCCCGCTATAAAAGTTTAAATGGCAAATGGAAATTTTCCTGGGCTCCTGTACCTGAAAAATCTCCTTTGAATTTTCACAAAGCTGATTACAAGGATAAACACTGGGATGAAATCAATGTTCCGGGCAACTGGGAATTACAGGGTTACGGTACTGCAATCTATACTAATGTAAAATATCCCTTTCCTGTAAATCCGCCATTTTTACCAAAAGAAGATAATCCGACAGGCTGTTACAGAACAGAATTTGAAACTCCGAAAAACTGGGAGGATATGCAGGTAAACCTGCATTTTGGTGGAGTTACTTCAGCCTTTTACGTGTGGGTCAACGGTCAAAAAGTCGGTTATAGTCAGGGGAGCCGGCTACCTGCCGAATTTGATATTACCCCCTATCTGAAAAAAGGTAAAAACTCATTGGCGGTAAAAGTATATCGCTGGAGCGATGGCAGTTATCTAGAAGATCAGGATCATTGGAGATTGAGCGGTATTCACCGGGATGTTTTTCTTGCCGCTTCTCCGAAATTCCAGATTTATGACTTTTTCGTAAAAACTAAGTTTAATGCTCACTATTCTGAGGCCGAATTGCAGGTACATACCAAGGTAAAAAGTTTTGGTGTGGAAAACCCAAAAGACTGGTCAATTGAAGGCCAACTTTACAACGAACAGGGAAAACCTGTTTTAGATGAAGTTATGTCTATTGAGACAAACCGATTAATCAGAAGACGGTGGCCTCAAAGGGATAAAGTGCCTTTTGCTAATTTGAAGGCAACAATAAAAAAGCCCAAAATGTGGTCGGCAGAATTTCCTAATCTTTACACCCTTGTTTTAAATCTAAAAGATAATGATGGCGAAGTGATTGAATCCAGAAGCTGTAAAGTGGGATTCAGGGAAGTGAAAATTGTCGAAGGAGAATTATTTATAAATGGGAAATCTGTGCTTCTTTATGGTGTTAATCGCCATGATCATAGTCAGACAGGCGGTAAAGTAATTTCTGATCAGGAAATGCTCAATGATATCCTTCTACTCAAACAGTTCAATTTCAATGCCGTTCGCACCTCACATTACCCCAACAATTCTAAATGGTTGGAACTTTGTGATGAATATGGTATTTATCTTATCGATGAAGCCAACATAGAAACTCACGGTGTAGGTGGCTGGTTGTCCAACGATGCTCAGTGGCATAATTCATTTGTTGAGCGAGGCATACGTATGGTAGAAAGAGATAAAAATCATCCATCGGTAATTTTCTGGTCTTTGGGTAATGAAAGCGGCTATGGCCCTAATCACGCTGCAATGAGTGCCTGGATCAAAGATTATGATGAAACGAGATATATTCACTATGAAGGCGCGCAATCCAATTATGGGAAATTAGATCCACCTGGTGTAGATATGATAAGTCGGATGTACACTCCCATAGACAAGATGGTGACCTGGGCCAACCATCCTGTTGATAATCGTCCGGTTTTGTGGTGTGAATATGCGCATGCCATGGGTAATTCGCTTGGCAATTTTTACAAATTCTGGGATGCGATAAGGTCAAACAAAAGAATGATAGGTGCGTTTATTTGGGATTGGACTGATCAGGGCATATTACAGACAGATGCCAATGGTAAAAACTACTGGGCGTATGGAGGAGATTTTGGAGATAAGATCAACTCAGGAAATTTCTGTATTAATGGCGTGATTGGTGCTGATCAAACCTCGAAACCAGTTACCTGGGAGGTAAAGAAAATCCAGCAACCAGTAGTAATGAAAGCTGCTAATTTATTGAGGGGAGATATCATTATATCAAACTGGCATCATTTTACCAATTTGTCTGTTTATAATATTAGCTGGAAGTTGGAAGAAAATGGTAAGATGATTCAAAATGGCACTTTTGAAACCATGGATATCAAACCCACTGAAACAGAACGAATAAATATCCCTTTTGAAAAACCATCATTAAAACCAGGAGCTGAATATTTTCTTAAAGTAATATTCAAAACCAAAAAAGATAATAGTTGGGCAAAAAAAGGTCACATTGTCGCCTGGGAACAATTCAAAATACCATTTAGTGTTGCTTCTGCTCCTTTAGCTGATATTTCTGAATTTGATAATGTAGTGACTACTGAAAATGAAAGCTTTATCGTTGTTAAAGGTGGTGGATTTGAAGTAAGCATTTCAAAATCTGAAGGCTTGTTTTCTTCCTACAAACTCAATGGCAAGGAAATTATTTCTTCTCCTTTAGTACCTAATTTTTGGAGGCCACCAACGGATAACGATAATGGAAGTGGCTCCCCGAGAAGAATGGGCATATGGAAAGAAGCAGGAAAAGAACGGGAGGTAAAATCTGTTAACCTCGTTAAAATCAATGATAATACAGTCAGGGTTTCAGTTGAAACTAAACTTGAAAAAGTCAATTCCAGCTTATCAACTTCTTACACCATTTATGGAAATGGAGAAGTTTTGGTGAACTACAGCTTTGTGTCCGGCGGGGGTTTGCCCAATATTCCAAGAGTTGGCATGCAAATGCAAATATCCAATGAATTTGATATTCTTGAATGGTATGGCCCTGGACCACACCCAACTTATTGGGACAGAAACCAGGGTTCTGCTGTTGGGAATTATACAAAATCAGTGAAAAATGATTTTTATCAATACGTGAGACCTCAGGAAAGCAACAATCACTGGAATACCCGATGGGCAAAGCTGACAAACAGTACTGGAGAAGGAATCATGATAAGTGCTGAAAACCCATTGAATTTTAGTGCATGGCCATACACAATGGATGATATTGAAAAGGCTGAGCATATCAATGAATTACAGGACAGGGATATTATTTCCATTAATATTGATCATCTGCAGCAAGGAGTGGGTGGTGATGATAGTTGGACGCAAAATGCGCTTCCTCATCCGGAGTTTAGGATACAGGCAAAAAATTACAATTATAGTTTTAGTATCAAACCCGTACAATCGGGTGGCAATTATATTTTGCCGAAATTCTAAGAAATATTAAAATCTGAAATCATCCCATTGCTATTTTGCTCTAGGTTGACTTTTTTATTGCAATTACTATATCCAATATATTTTAA
>CAYREN010000474.1:0-3909 GCA_964423255.1 uncultured Roseivirgaceae bacterium
TATAGGGAAAATAGACCCAAATTTAAATAAAGAAACGCCAGAAGGTGCCCCTCCCAAACTGCAACTTTTTAATATTGAAAACGATGTTGCAGAAAGAATTGATATTTCCACAGAATTTCCAAAAAAAATAGATGAACTGATAGATATATATAAAAATGAATCTTTGGATTTTCCACCACCGGTACTATGGAAAAAATCAAAGTGGGAAGAGTTGAAAATGCATGGTTTATAGAGGCGAATGATTCTGACATTTTTAAACTTACATAATAGATATTTTATTAAACTCATAATACTGAAGAATCAGAATTATAAATACTGAAAACCTTTAATTCCTTTTTTCCTGTTTCAATTTTGGATTGGAGGGGGAGAATTGAAAATATCTAAGCTAATAATTTGATCATGACAAAACACATTATTCTTACACTGTCAATTGGAGTTATATTCAGTTGCCAGTCAAATAAAAATGAGCAATTGATTGAAGAGCGGCCCAATGTAATCATTATTCTCACAGATGATCAGGGATATAATGATGTTGGCTTTAATGGATGTACAGATATTCCCACACCAAATATCGATCGGATAGCAAGTCAAGGCGTAAAGTTTACCAACGGATATGTGAGCTACGCTGTTTGCGGTCCCAGCAGGGCCGGACTGATAACCGGTCGATATCAGGACAGGTTTGGATTTGGAAGGAATCCATTGTTTGCACCAAACGATCCTGTACAGGGACTACCTGTAAATGAAGAAACGTTATCGACAGCTTTGAATAAAGTTGGTTATCAGACCATGGCTATCGGAAAATGGCATATGGGAGCGCATGAAAGTCAACGACCATTAAATCGAGGGTTTGACGAGTTTTTTGGATTTTTAACCGGTGGGCATATGTACTTCCCCAAACTATGGACTTTGGATGATATCTCGGGAGTAAAATCTCAATTTGATGCATACAAAACCAAGCTGCTTAAAAATGACATCAGGGTTGACGAGCAGGAGTATTTAACAGATGCACTTTCGAGAGAAGCGGTGAACTTTATTGAAAGAAATCCTGAAAATCCGTTTTTTCTTTATTTGGCATATAATGCCCCACATACGCCACTTCAAGCTTCAGAAAAATATTTAAGTAGGTTTTCGCATATAGAAAATGAAAAGAGAAAGAAATACGCAGCCATGGTCAGCTCAGTGGATGACGGTGTAGGCAAATTACTGGATAAATTGAAAGAATTAAATATCCATGAAAATACTATTGTCTTCTTTTTATCTGATAATGGTGGACCCTACAAATCAAATGGATCGAGAAACGACCCTCTTAGAGAAGGCAAAAGCAGCCTTTATGAAGGAGGAATCAGGGTCCCATTTGCCATGCAATGGCCTGCAAAAATTTCAAAAGGTCAGGTGTATGATGAGCCAATCATCTCTCTGGATATTTTCGCAACTACCATAAACTATGCAAAGGCTAAAGCCAGGAACCAGCTTGATGGTGTTAACTTAATGCCCTACTTGCTTGGAAAAAAGGAGGGAGTTCCCCATGAACAATTATTCTGGAGAAAATTTGATACCAATTCATATGCTGTTCGTAATGGCAATCTAAAAATGGTGAATATGAAAGGCAATCAAGATGAATTGTACAATATAAATGAAGACATCAGCGAGCATCATCAGCTGGATAATAATGAACAACTACAAAACCTGATCAGAAGTCATAATGAATGGAGCAGTAAGATGAAAGACCCGGTTTTTTTGGGTTTAAGACATAATAAGCAGTACAACAAATTACACCCAGATAGATTTGAATTGACATCTTATTAGTGAAAAATATCAAAGCATTAAAAATTTAAACCCATCTACCAAAACTTACTAAACAGAATAAAATATAATTTGATGATGAGAAATACAATAATCCAGATAGTAGCCTTCCAATTTATTTTAATGTCGTGTAGTTCCTTACAGAAATCCAAAAAGGAAGCTCAACAGCCCAATATAGTTATCATTTATGCCGATGATCTGGGTTATGGAGATGTTGGGGCATATGGTGCTACAGAAATGAAAACACCCAATATTGACAAATTGGCAAATGGGGGAGTGCAATTTACCAATGGTTATGCCTCCTCTGCAACCTGCTCTCCAAGCAGATATGCTTTACTAACCGGTATGTATCCTTGGCGAAACAAGAACGCAAAAATTTTGGCAGGAACAGCGCCATTATTGATTGATACCAATCAAATGACCATTCCTAAAATGCTCAAAGATAAAGGGTATCATACGGGAATTGTAGGGAAATGGCATCTTGGTTTGGGGGATGGAAATGTAGATTGGAATCAAAAAATTTCACCTGGCCCGAATGAAGTTGGATTTGATTATTCATTCATCATGGCTGCAACTCAAGATCGTGTACCCACAGTCTATATCGAAGATGGAAGAGTCTCCGGGCTTGATCCTAATGACCCGATCGAAGTCAGTTATAAAAAGAATTTTCCTGGAGAGCCAACAGGTAAGGCCAATCCTGAAATGCTGAAAATGAAATGGCATCATGGACACAATAGCAGTATTGTAAATGGTATTCCTCGAATAGGCTTTATGAAAGGTGGAGAATCTGCCAAATGGGTAGATGAAAACATGGCGGATACATTTCTTATCAGGGCACAAAAATATATTACAGAACACAAAAACGAACCATTTTTTCTTTACTATGCTTTGCAACAACCCCATGTGCCACGTACTCCTCATCCGAGGTTTGTAGGAATATCTGGTATGGGTCCAAGGGGTGATGTAATCATCGAAGCCGATTGGTGTATTGGAGAATTAATGAACACACTGGAGTCAGAAGGGCTTTTAGAAAACACATTAATCATTTTATCCAGTGACAATGGACCGGTACTCAATGATGGGTATTATGACGATGCAGTCGAAAAATTGGGCACCCATACTCCTTCAGGACTTCTTAGAGGTGGAAAATATAGCTTATTTGAAGCCGGAACACGTGTTCCATTTATATCATTTTGGAAAGGGAATATAAAGCCTGCGACATCTGAAGTAATTGTTTCTCAGATTGATTTGCTTTCTTCTCTTGCTTCATTAGTGGGTAGTGAGGTCCGGACCAGGGATAGTGAAAATTATTTAGATGCATTTTTTGGTAAAAGTAAAACAGGCAGAGACGAACTGATCCTGGAGGCAACTACCAGAACAGCGCTACGCAAAGGAGATTGGGTATTGATACCTCCATACAAGGGGCAGGCATTGAATAAAAGTGTGAATATAGAATTGGGAAATTCAAAGGATTATCAATTATACAACCTAAAGGAGGATATTGGTCAACAAATAAATCTGGCTGAATCAAACAAAGAAAAATTGGAAGAAATGATTACAATTTTTAAAAACATTAGAGGTGAAGGATACAGTTTAACTGAAAATCTCAAACTAAAATAATCCATTTTAAATTTGAATTATATGAAGGTATCTGTTTTTATTTTTTCCCTTTTTATAATAACACTTGGTAGTCTCCATGCGTTATCTGGATCTGAAACCTTTGAAGGCAATAAATCTAATCGTCTAAATGTAGTATTCATCATTTGTGATGACCTCAACGATTACTCCGGCCCGTTTGCTGGTCATTCGCAAGTTAAAACACCAAACATAGACAAATTGGCCAAGTCAGGTATTGCCTTTGTCAATGCCCAAAGTAATGTTCCCGTTTGTTCACCTTCAAGAAACAGTTTGTTTACAGGGGTTTATCCTCATAAATCAAAAGACTTTGGTTGGACAAAACATTTTCAACAGCCGGTATTAAAACACAATCTTACCATGATGGAATACTTTGCAAAAAATAACTATCACCTAATTGGCAGTGGTAAACTTTTGCATGTAAATAAAAAGGAATATTGGCATGAATGGGGCGTAGATATTAACAATTAT
>CAYREN010000475.1:0-3896 GCA_964423255.1 uncultured Roseivirgaceae bacterium
TGCCTGATCAACGATCTCTGGCCCAATGCCATCACCGGCTAAAACTGCAATTTTATAATTCATCAATTTGTCCGTTTAAATTTTTAAAATTTATTTGCTTGATTTTATAAGGTTAGTCGACCTCATGCAACTTGTATATAATTGTAATACCCAATTCAACAAGTCTTCTTAATTACTATCGTAAGACTCAATTAAGTTAAGCATTCTTATGGTCCCCTTAATTGCTGCTACGGTTTGGTCAGGGTCCAGCCCACGTGTTTTGAAAGTCCTATTTTTATAATCCCAGGTAATGCCACAATTTACCAGGGCATCAGTTTTACCACCCGGAGGAATAGAAACGGTATAATCAATAAGTACTGGATGCGGCTTTTTCAATTTATCGTAAATGTCCCACAAAGCACTCATAAACGCATTGTATTGTCCGTCGCCTGAGGCTGTTTCTTCATAAACCTCTCCGTTTATTTCTATGCGTAATGTGGCCATTGATTTTAAACCTTCTGCTACCGAAAGCGAATAATTAATGATCTTTATTTTCTCTACAATTCGTTCACCTTTGAGCACATCTGAAATGATATAAGGCAAATCTTCTTTGGTTACTGTTTCTTTCTTGTCTCCAAGTTTGATCACTCTTTCAGTGATCTTTTTCATTTCATCCTTATTTAGCTCAATCCCAAGATCTTCGAGGTTTTTCATGATACTTGCCTTGCCAGACATTTTGCCAAGCGCATATTCTCTTTTTCGGCCAAATCTTTCAGGAAGTAAATCATTGAAATACAAATTGTTTTTGTTGTCACCATCAGCATGAATACCACTTGTTTGGGTAAATACATTTTCTCCAATAAGGGGTTTATTTGCTGGTATTCTAATGCCTGAAAATGACTCTATAATTTTGCTGACTTTGTAAAGCTGTTTCTCATTTACAGACATCTCATAGTCAAAATGATCTTTTACTATTCCAATGACACTTGACAATGGGACGTTACCTGCACGTTCGCCAAGGCCATTTAGTGTGGTATGAATACCACTGATTCCGGCTTTGATTGCTGAGTAGGCATTGGCTGTGGCCAGGTCGTAATCATTATGAGCATGAAAGTCAAATGCTAAATTTGGATATCGTTGTTTCATATCCAGGCAGAATTTGAAAGTTTCATCATGATTAAGAATGCCAAGAGTATCAGGAAGCATGTATCTCACAATGTTAGTACCCCGAAGGCTGTCAATCATCTGATATAAATATTCCGGAGAGCTTCTCATGCCATTTGACCAATCTTCAAAATATATATTGGCCTTGATTCCCATATTGTCAGCAGTTTTTAAAACGTCTCTAATATCGAAAAAATGCTCTTCTGGAGTTTTTCTCAACTGTAACTCGCAATGCTTGAGAGATCCTTTAGTCAAAAGGTTGATCACCTTACCGCCTGCTTCGTCGATCCATCTCAGAGATTTTTCTCCATCGACAAACCCCAGTACTTCTACCTGATTTATGAAACCATTGTCTTTGGCCCAGCCAAATATATTTTTTGCGCCTTTAAACTCTCCCTCAGAAACACGGGCCGAAGCGACTTCAATCCGGTCAATATTCAGGTCTTCCAAAAATAGTTTAGCGATACTGAGTTTTTCTGTTTCTGTAAAGGACACTCCCGATGTTTGTTCTCCATCGCGAAGTGTAGTGTCCATTATGTTAATTTTCATATTGGAATATTTGTGAGTTTAATCTCTGTTCAGTTCAAATTGGGTGATCTTATCTTTTAAACTCAATAGATGATCAATATCATCATGACCATTGAGCAGGCAATCCTTTTTATAAGAATTGATATCGAAATTCTGGACTTCCCCAGTAGATAAGAGTGTAATTTGCTGTTGAATGAGATCAATTTTTAATTTGGTATCCGGATTATTTTCTATTGCATCAAATATTTTAGCTAAAAAATCATCTGATATCTGTACTGGCAACAAGCCATTATTAAGCGTATTGTTTTTAAAAATATCAGCAAAAAAGCTTGATACTACAACCTTAAATCCATAGTCATGAATTGCCCAGGCAGCATGTTCTCTACTGGATCCACTACCGAAGTTTTTTCCTCCCACCAAAATATCTCCCGAATAAAGATTTTGATTGAGGACAAAACCTTTGATCGGTTGATCATTTTTGTCATATCTCCAATCTCTGAAAAGATTTTCTCCAAACCCTTCACGTGTTGTCGCCTTTAGGAATCTGGCTGGTATTATCTGATCTGTGTCTACGTTTTCGATAGGTAAGGGTACCGCAGAAGATTCTAATGTTTTAAATTTATCTATTGCCATAATAATATGCTGTTTTTAACTTATAAAAGTGATCTTGGGTCGACAATTTTACCTGTTATTGCAACCGCAGCGGCTGTCAAAGGACTAGCCAACATTGTTCTGGACCCAGGGCCCTGACGACCTTCAAAATTTCTATTTGAAGTAGCAACTGCCAACATTCCTGTTGGAATTTTATCATCATTCATTGCCAAACAGGCTGAACACCCAGGTTGTCGCAATTTGAAACCGGCATCCTCAAGAATTTTTGTGATCCCTTCTTGATTGGCCTGTTGCTCAACTTGTTTCGATCCGGGAACAATCCAAGCTGTGACGTTGTCTGCTTTTTTACGACCTTTAACAAAAGTGGCAACCTCTCTTAAATCTTCAATTCTTCCATTTGTACAACTACCAACAAATACATAGTCAATGTCTTTCCCGACAATTTCTTCACCAGCACTAAACCCCATATAATCGAGGGCTTTATTGAAAGTGACAAGATTACTTTTTTCAATATCTTTTTCGCTTGGAATACTACCACTGACCTTTGTTCCCATTCCAGGATTAGTTCCATAGGTTATCATAGGCTCTATATCGGCAGCTTCGTAAGTTAATTCTTTATCAAATACAGCATCTTCATCAGAATTTAACAGTTTCCACTTCGCTAAGGCATTATCAAAATCCGGGCCTTTGGGAGCAAATTCCCTTCCTTTTATATACTCGAATGTTGTGTCATCCGGAGCAATGAGTCCTCCTCTTGCACCGCTTTCAATGCTCATATTACAGACTGTCATCCTGCCTTCCATAGAAAGACTTCTTATTGTTGATCCTGCAAATTCGATGAAATATCCAGTACCTCCGCTGGCAGTAATTTTAGAAATTATATATAGAATAATATCCTTGGCCGTTACTCCTTTTGACAATTCACCTTCTACATTTATGCGCATTTTCTTTGGCTTTGGCTGAAGGATACATTGCGTGGCTAAAACCATTTCTACTTCACTAGTGCCTATACCAAAAGCGACACTTCCAAAAGCACCATGAGTAGATGTGTGACTGTCGCCACAAACCATGGTCATGCCTGGCTGGGTGATTCCCAATTCGGGACCAATCACATGCACAATACCTTGAAATGGGTGGTTTAAACCATAAAGTGTAATGTTATGATTTTTGCAGTTTTCGGTTAGCTTATCAACCTGAAACCTCGAAAGAAGGTCTTTAATAGGAAGATGCTGATCAACTGTTGGGATGTTGTGATCAGGAGTTGCTACAGTATTTTGAGGTCGAAATACCTGAATACCGCGGCTCTCAATTCCAGCAAACGCTTGCGGGCTGGTCACCTCATGAATAAGGTGTTTGTCGATATAAAGTACACTGGGACCACCGCTGATTTCATCAACTACGTGCGCATCCCATATTTTGTCAAATAATGTTTTACCTGCCAATTTTCTAATAATTTAATTCGTGAAAAAGACTATTTTAATTTCAAAAACTACCAAATAATAATACCAGGCATAAGTTGCCTTAGGAGGGTAAATGCATTAATTAAAAGCATTTTTAACGGTATGATCGATATTTGATATTTCATTTTGCCGTATTCCATTTGGCAACTCCTC
>CAYREN010000476.1:0-3880 GCA_964423255.1 uncultured Roseivirgaceae bacterium
TGTGTTCCAAGTTTTTTACTATTTGGAATATCTGAAAACCCATGATCCTGATAGGCTGCTGTAAGAATATAGATAGCCTTTCCGGTGTTTAGTTGTAATTCTATTGTACGAATTGCTCCATCAGTACCAATATAAAATTGAGCTGGATTGTCTGCTTGCTTAAGAATCCAGTCAATTAATTCACCCGTCTCTTGATTATTTAAATTAGGATGCGTTGGCATTATCACCTCTCCCCAGTTACCATTACCTCCTTGTATCACTTTATCAATCAGATATGGTCTTGCATTTTTCTTGCCTTGATACCGTTTGGCAATCAAATCAAAAGAGGGGCCAATTAATTTAGTGGTAGCTGCATGACAAGTCAAACAAGTAGATTTACTCATAGCAAACAATGGTTTTAGATCATCACCAATATGTTCTAAATATCCATTCATCATTGAAGGGTCTTCCAAATATTTGGTAAGCATGATGACTTCCTGGTTTGCAATTTCGTCATAGACTGAGTAGCCGTCTTCAACATCTTTGATATCAATAGAATACGGAATCAGGGTGTTCCATTTTACTTGATTATTTGATATTGGTTTTATGATCTCAACAACTGGAGCATGGTTTTCTGCTACATTTTGGGACATAGAATTTGAACTTATTATAGATAATAAATAAATTCCCAATAGCTGAAAATAATGAATTCGCTTATTCCTGATCATAAATTGATCATGCATTGTCAATTGCTTTCGCTACTCTATTTCCAGAACGTGTGGCTGCTTCAGTTCCCCAATTGAGATTGTCTGCGTATGCCCCGGAAAAGTAAATGCGTCCAACTGGTTCCATAAGATGTGGCCAGAATTTATTCAACTCACCAATTGGAAATGGTAGTCTTTCGCAATTCGGAGAATACTTCTGTTTTGTCCAGTCGCGACTTACTGCTTGCTCAATAGTATCTTTTTTTCCGGGATATACTTCTCTAAATGCAGCCAATGCCCGTTGAGGTGAAACACCACCGGGGCCGGTTCCCAAAACAATCACCCGATGAGTATCTACCTCTTCTGCCGATTGCCATACATTCCAAAGGTCGGGATGGTTCAGGTCCATATTAATGTTGCTATACCCGTCTTCCTCCCAAAACTTCGAACTGGCCTGAAAGACAAAACGCTGGTAAGAATCAAAAGCAATATTCTCATTTATGTATTGTCGTTCTGCTGGTAAAGGAGGTTCAATTGGAATATTTTTTAGGGTTGGCAATGGAATACAATTAACATAATAATCTGCATCCATAGTTGTTTCATCGCCTTGCTGTTGATAAGTTATGGAAACCCCAGAATCACTTTGTTTTATCAAGGTAATCTTACAGTTTAACCAAACACGATGGCCAAGTTTTTTAGCAAAAGTACTCGGGAGGGTTTGGTTGCCATCTTTTAACCTGAACAGCTCGGGAGGAGATATTGGCACTCCTCTGAGTTTGAGAATGGCATAGTGCCAGAGTTCAAATAAAGCAGAAGTATTTTTACCTCCCAGACGATCAAGAGCTGCGACAGAAGCACCATCTTTTTTATAAACATCGGAAATAGGGAATTTGTCCCAATCATCGTATCCGACTCCAAACGGCTGATATTCGTCAGTAAATTTATCTAGATAAGGATTTAGATATAATAAAACCAGTTCTTCCCAACGGTGAGTAGAAAGATATTTTATCTCTTTATTATTGTACCCAAAGTTCTTAAGTACCACTGGGTCACGGAGCATTTCTACGGAATAGAATTTATTGTTGATCCTACGCAGCACATTTTTTCTTCTTGGATAGGGGAGGGCAGTAATATTAAACTCTTTAAGATATTCCCAATAACGATCATAGCCGGGTTTGGTAATATGCTCCATACCATAATCTCCATATAATCCATCAGATAAACCATCTCTGGCAGTATATACATGTCCTCCATGTCGACCTGACGCCTCTAGAACAGTCACCTCATGCCCTCTTTTCATGAGTTCATACCCAGTACAAAGTCCGCCAATTCCACCACCACCTATGATTATTTTTTTTGGTGAGCGATTTGATTTGATGGAGTTTTCAAACGATTCCTGAGCATTGGTCTGGTATGGATTGCTAATTACCGATGCACCGACACCAGCAAGAACTGAATTTTTAATAAAATCTCTTCTTTTAAATGTGCTCATATTGGATTGTGGTTTGTAGAATTGAGAAATAATTAAGCAATTATCTTAGTTGTAGCTTTATCAAATTTACTCCTTCTTGGAGATAAAGTCAAATTGAAAAAATAATTATGTTTCTTCTGAATTAAATCTGTTGTAGCATTTGAAAATGACCTGAAATAAATGGAGTAGTTGGATTATATTTGTTGTTAGAATCTTTTTTTGATGTATAAATTGTAGTACGATAAGAATATTTGCAATTTTTAAGTTCATGCCAACAATCTGAATAAATGTGAAACTTGAGTAAATAATAATGAAAAATCTATTTTTAAAACCACAGGAAGTCAAATTTATAATTGGACTTATATTTTTAATGGTATTGAGTATATCTTGTAAAGATGCCTCAGAATTAATAAATGTCAGGGTAGTAGCTGAATTGAATATTGGAGAAACTCAGGATATTATTCTCAGTAATGGTAATTACGTAAAGTTAAAACTACTGAAAATAGATGTGGTTCGGGATAGTCTTCGTAATGCGATACGGTCTGTGAATGCGAAAATTTCCGTTGATGGAGAAGTGATTACCCTGCATTCAGGGAATTATAATTTACCAGTTACTATTCAGAAAATACAGATTGACTGTCCTGTTGTTAAAGAATATTACACAAATTCTAATTCCGATAGTTGGGGATTGCAAAAGGATGCTCGATTCAGGCTCTGGCCTGCTCATTCTGCACTTATAAAAGCTGGCACATTTGTATATCCTCTTGTACAGGATTGGCTTCCAAGTATGACTCAATCGGGTAATGAATCTTGTTATGTTGATTGGGGTGAACAAGTGGCAAATAAAAAGATATATTATCATTCAGGCCATGATATTGGTGGAGCGGAAGGAATGGATGTAGTTGTATCTGCCACAGACGGACTGGTGGTTTCAGCAAATAATGAAGTTCTGGAAGGGCATGAAGATTTGCCAGGAGATGCTCGTACTGATGTGGTTTATATAGTTGATATACGAAACTGGTATATACGATACAGCCATCTTGATAGTGTTGATCCGAAAATTAAACCAGGTGCCAAAGTAAAAATGGGACAAAAAATCGGCATTATCGGAAAGCAAGGCCACAGTGGAGGCTGGGTTCATCTTCATTTCGAAATTAAGAATAAAGAAAACCTATCTGGGAAATGGGGAACTGAGGATGCGTATGCATATGTCTGGGAGTCTTATGTTAATAAATATAACCCTGCAATGATAGCTGTTGCAAGACCGCATCAGCTAGTATGGACTGGTCAAAAGGCTACTTTGGATGGCGGGAAATCAAAGAGTTTCAATGGAGATATTGTTTCATATGAATGGACATTTTGTGATGGTACAACGGCGCAAGGGGCAGTTCAGAAGAAGATTTATGAAAAACCAGGCGAGTATAGTGAGATTTTGAAAGTTACTGATTCAGAAGGGAATGTAGATTACGATTTTACAATTGTGCAAGTTTATGACAGGGAAAACCCTGATCAGACTATACCTGCAATGCAGCCGGCCTATCACCCATCATTAAATATAAAACCGGGCGATCCTGTGACTTTTCTCGTTCGAACATTCAACACTGACTTTGGAAATGAGGTTTGGGATTTCGGAGATGGTTCTCCACAGGTTACCGTTAAATCTGAATTTGTTGAAAAGAATAATAGCTCAAAAGGAAAATTCGCCGAAACAGTGCATTCATTTTCA
>CAYREN010000477.1:0-3879 GCA_964423255.1 uncultured Roseivirgaceae bacterium
GATTGGGCAATCCGTATTATACTGTCAATGAATTAAAGAACAATGATGAAAGAAATCGTGTCATTGGCTTTGCTTCATTAAGATATGAATTTACGGATTGGTTGAGTTTATCTGCCAGAACTGGTCTTGACTGGTACACAGATGAAAGACAGAAAATTTGGCCTGTAGGAGCCAGAGGACGTAGCAATAGAGATGGTAGATTTGTTGAAACTACTATAAATTCGAAGGAAAGTAATACAGATTTTCTATTAACAGCTGCTGGAGATTTATCAAGTAATTTTAGTGGTTCTTTCTCCGCGGGAGGAAATCTGTTAAAACAATATAGTTCAATAATGAGCTGGGATGCGCGTGATTTAAAGGCTCCGGGAGTTTATCAAATAGGTAATGCTCAGGATATTCGCCCGTCAAGTTCATTGAGAGAAAAAGAAATTCAATCCCTGTATTTTATGGGACAATTGGCGTATAAAAATTATTTATTCCTGGATATTACAGGAAGAAATGATTGGTCTTCTGCCTTGGGTACTGGAAATTACTCATTTTTCTACCCTTCTGTTGGCTTGAGCTGGGTGTTTACTGATGGTTTTGAGATGACTTCAGACATTATCACATTTGGTAAACTGAGAGCCTCGTGGGCGCAAGTTGGCAACGACTCTGATCCCTATTTAACCACTGCCGGATATAATTCGTTTACCACAAGTTATAATGGACAGGGATATGCAAGTATGTCTTCAAGAGTGCCAGCGGTTGATCTGAAAAACGAACTTACAGAATCTATTGAACTTGGGTTTGACATCCGGTTATTTAAAAATCGAATTGGACTGGATATGACATACTACGATGGCAATACAAAAAATCAAATTTTGCCAGTACAAATATCTAACAGCAGCGGTTACCAAACAGTAGTGATCAATGCAGGTGAAATTAAAAACAGCGGTCTTGAAGTTGTGTTGAACGCAGGTATAATTCGTTCAAGCAGTGGCTTTAATTGGGATCTAAGCTTCAATTATGCAAAAAATAATTCTGAGGTAGTTGAGTTGGCGCCGGGTATAGAAACTTTTTTACTTGTGGATAACTATCCTAATGATATAGAAGCCAGGCCTGGAGAAGCATTTGGAAATATCATAGGTTACAAATACAAGCGAAGCCCTGATGGCAGAAGAATTGTAGGATCAGGAGGGAACTATTCCAGAGAAGCTGAAAAGACCATATTAGGAAATATCACACCAGACTGGATTGGCGGTTTGAATAATTCATTGAGTTATAAGGGGTTTTTCATGAATGTGCTGGTTGATTTTGTTCAAGGCGGCGAGCTTTCTTCTTCAACCAAATACCAAATGATTGCAAAAGGTACTGGTCTTTTTACCGAAGAAGGCAGACGCCCCCAGGATACGGATGATAGTGGAGCGCAATTACCATATGTTGGTGTATTGGATGGAGTGATAGAAATTACCGATGGTGCTGGTGAAGTTACTGGTTATGAAGAAAATACGAAAGCTGTCGATGGTCAGACCTATTGGGCTACAAGAGCTTGGAGTGGTATTGGTGAAGAATTTGTCCTTGATGCCAGTTATATAACATTGCGTGAATTGATATTTGGATATAACTTTAATAGCAGTATGCTCAAAAATTCGCCTTTCAGAGGCATAAGGATTTCTGTTGTTGGCAGGAATTTATTTTACTTCGAAGAGCATATGCAAAATATGGGGATATCTCCTGAATCAGCACCAAATACAGCCGCCGGAGCTAGAGGTATAGAAACGATTTCCATGCCCACAACAAGAACATTTGGTGTGAATGTTAATCTTACTTTTTAATTAACATTAAAATAAAAAATGATGAAAACATATAAAAGCATAAAATTTATAGTCGTCTTTTCAATAGCTATTCTCATGAGTTATTCATGTACAGATGGTTTTGAAGATTTGAATACGCCAAATAATTTAGTGACTGCAGATTTGGTAGATGTAAACCTGATGTTTACACGGGTGCAGGTGAGGTCAATAAAGGAAGGCACCCCAAGTGGAACAGGGACTATTGGTAATTATAGCGGGATGTCCTTTTCCGGTGCAAATCGTCCTTTTCTTGAAGGAGATTCGCCAGGGATATGGAATACCTCATATACTACTTTCACGAATAATCTGTCCGAAATTATAAGGTTAACGAAAGATGATCCTGAACTGATTAATAAAACAGCTATTGCCAGGATCATGAAAGTATGGGCATTTGCCAAAGTGACAGACACATATGGTGATATTCCCTATTTTCAATCAAGTTTACCACCTGATGAGGCCGTTAGCAGTCCAAAATATGATACACAGAAAAGTATTTATGAGGATTTCTTTAATGAGCTCAAAGAGTCTGCAAATACTTTAGATGCATCTAAAGAGAGCTACGGTTCTGCAGATCTTGTTTATGGTGGGAATGTCTTAAAATGGAGAAAGTTTGCTAATTCTCTTAGATTACGTTTGGCTTTGCGGGTTCGGTTTGCAGATGAGGAAATGGCCAAAGCCAATATGAGTGATCTTCAAGCATCAGACCTTATAATAAATAGAGAAGACGATGCCTCAATGTACACTTCTACAGACAATGCAGATAACTTAAATGGTTTTTATCAAAATGTGTTGAACAATGGTGAAAATGTCGCAAAAAGAAATATAGGACAGGAGATAGTCAATAATATGTTAAATAATAATGATCCAAGGATAAAAATATGGGCGGACACAGCAAAAGCTGAATTTCCAAAGGATGATCCAAATCTTGATTATTTTGGATATCGCGGCACACCACTTCTTGGACTTGTACCTGTTGAATACAAATATCCATGGGGCTTAGGATCCACTTCAAGACTCAGTGATCTTTGGTATGTTCCAGTCATTGAAGTACCGATATTGCGCTCCTCCGAAGTACATCTTTCACTTGCCGAAGCGGCATTGTTCGGATTGAAGGCTGGTGACGCGCAGGCACATTTTAAAATGGGAATGGAGGCTGCCATGAATTGGGCAAAAGAATTTTATGAAAATTCTAAACCGCAATTACCTGAAGTACTCAATATGTTATATCCCGAATGGACAGACGATGATATTATATTATTGTTGACCCACAAGGAACTTACTCAGGATGAAATTGATACATTCCTTGCATCTCCGGCCACAGAATTATCAGGAACGCCAGAAGAACAATTAGAACAGATCATTATTCAAAAGAATATCGCCCTATATCCTCTGGAATATCAGAACTGGGCAGAATGGAGAAGGACAGGATATCCGATCGTACAAGTAGGTCCTGATAATGATGACCTGAAGGGTGTAAGCCCAAGAAGATTGCCATGGCCAAACTCTGAGCAAACAATTAATAGTGCTAATTATGCTGAAGCAGAGGCAAGACTTTCAGGCGGTGATGTAAGACTTTCAAAAGTATGGTGGGATGCCAATGCAAATGTACCACCAAACAATACTGATCCTTTACCAATGATGGATACCCCTTGGGTTCAATAGTATAAAACATGTGAGTTAGTTTAATTGAAATATTTAAAGGAGTTATTTCTTCAGAAATAACTCCTTTTTAAAGAATTAAATCATGGAAGTACCTTATGGAAGGTAGTGAACAACTAATTTTTCACTATTTACATAAAATACCAAATTCATTTTTTTTATTGCAATGGAATTAAATTATTGCGATTAGATCCAAATATTTTACCTAAAATTATGTTTGGCTATATAGCAACAAAATTCAACAAATTAAAAATATTTACATTAGTACAAATTCCCCCAATACAAATTGAAATATTAACAAAATGAGAAAATACTCCTCAATTACTAAAAAGTTAATGCTAAGCATCATTTTTCCTAATAGAATTTTCAATTACTGTTTAATAATAAT
>CAYREN010000478.1:0-3866 GCA_964423255.1 uncultured Roseivirgaceae bacterium
GAGGCATTTACCTCTTTTCAGCATTGGCAAGAAGGACCTTTTGATATAAAACCGCTGGGTGATCGGGCATTTTGCGAAGGTATGAACCGTGTGGTATTTCATGGATTTAGTCATAATATATCAGGGTCAGGGTTTCCCGGATATGTATATCATGCCGGTACACATTTTAACGACAAACGTGCATGGTGGCCGAAAGTAAAGCCCTTTATCAATTATTTATCGCGCCTATCATCTGTTTTTCAGGAAACAAATTTTGTGGCCGATGCACTTTGGTATTATGGTGACAAAATTCCGAATTCTGCCACCCCAAAAAATGCTCATTTTAGTGTAGGTACAGGTTACGATTATGAAGTGATTAATACAGAAATCCTGCTGAAAAAGCTCACCGTAAAAAATGGGCAACTTGTTTTATCAAATGGGGCAGAGTTCAGTATGTTGGCTTTGGAAAATGAAGATGCAATAAACCCTGTTGTGTTAGTCAAGCTCAGAGAATTGGCAAACCAGGGAGGCATTATTATTGGCGATAAGCCAAAAAGATTCGCTGAAATAAAAAATTCACCATTGTCGCAAAAAAATGGCATGGATCTGATAAATCAACTCTGGACAAACGACTCAGATAGAAATGGTAAAATCATTTCGGAGATCTCGCCAATAGAAATGCTGGATAAACTTAATGTTTCACCAGATTTTAATTATGCAGATAAAGAATCATTTCTCCTGGATTTTATTCATTATAAAAAAGATGATCTCGATTTTTATTTTATTGTAAATACAAGCGATGAATGGATTTCTCGTGAATGCAGTTTTCGACAGCACAACAAAGTTCCTGAGATTTGGAATCCGGTTTCGGGTGAAATTATTCCAATCTTAATTTATAATCAGGATAATGAGTACATAAATATTCCAATAACATTGTCTCCCCATGGCTCGCAATTAATTGTACTGAGAAAAACAAATCCCCTACCCCACTATGCACAAATTACCTCCGACAGTCAGCTCCCGCCGCTTTTGGAATTCACAAAAGATGGATTCATTTTATTGGAAGAAGGCAACTTTGAACTAAAAGGCCAGGGCCAATCAAAAGCCATAAGCAATACCATTCAAACCCAAACATTAAAAGGCTACTGGGATTTGTCTTTTTCTGAAAATTGGGGAGCCCCCGAAGAATTAGTTTTACCGGAACTAAGCTCATGGACAAACTCAGATATTGAAGGAGTTAAGTATTTTTCGGGTACCGCGACATATAAAAAAACGTTTTCATACAATGCTCAGGCAAACTCGTCTGATAAGCAGAAAATTTATTTGGATCTGGGTAATTTATCGAAAGTAGGTGAAGTCTGGTTGAATGGCCAGCATCTGGGAATTACCTGGTCGAAGCCATATAAATTTGATATAACAAAAATTATAAAATCGGGTGATAACAATCTATTAATTGAAGTGGCAAATACATGGTCGAACCGCCTGACCGGTGATGCGATTACGGGAGATAATTTTACGAATTCTAATATTTCAAAAACTATCGTAGCAACAAAAGAAACTACAGGCGGCACTCAGGTTAGGGTTCCCTGGGCAGAAGTTCCGTTGATTGAGTCGGGGTTATTGGGATCGGTAAGTATTAAAACAATGAGTCTATGGAAATAAAACATAAGGATTTACATAATTTTAAAGACAGAAAAATGTTAATAGAAAAAGTCATTCTTACAAGTTCACTTGTTATGCTATTTTTTAGCAGCATTCTTTTTTCACAATCTCCTGATAAGGAATTAAAAAAGGAAAACCTCAGACAATTTGAAATTATTACCACCAAAATGGATATCATCCCGGGCATGTGGCGTCCGATGTTTGAAAGCGAACAAGTTGCCTGGATAAGTCCACCGTGGGAAAGCCAGGAGTATGTTTGGTTTGATTTCCCGGAAGCGATTTGGGAAGATGGCAGCCTGCTTTATCTTGGGCATATTGACAAACGGTTTCCAACACGTTTTCCAACAGAAAAATCAGCTCCCTGGATTAAAACAGAAAATGGGATAAGCTACGAACAGATATTGCCCAATGGAGTGTCGTTTGGAGGAGAAATCTCTAAACAAGAAAAAAATATTGCAGGCCTTAGTTTGTGGATTACCAATGGAAGCAATAAAGAATTGAAAAACGTGAAAATGTTGACCTGTGTATTTCTTGACGGCATTAAGGAATTCAATGAAAATACAAATGCCAACAAATATGTGCATACGCCAGAAAAAGGATGGATACCATTTCCCGAAGCAGAAAGTTTAGCCCCTGTTGAAAATGGATTTAGAGTCGGTTGGCTGGAGGAAGGCAAAGAAGTTTCTGACTTGCCGGTGGTTGTGACAAAATCAAAAACAGAAGGTCATTTCCTTGCGTTTACTTGGTTTGCCAATACCTATTCGTTTGTAGGAAATCCAGATCATCCATGTGTTCATGCCGATCCCGTTTTTAATAATTTGAACCCTGGAGCTACACAAACCATAAATGGGGAGTTGATTTTCTTCGAAGGCTCCCTGGAAGAATTTGAAGTTATGTTCAAGGAGAAGTGGGAAAAATAGGCGTACTACTTTTTTTTGGGAATTATTACATTCCTGTACATGACAGCCCTTCCTATCGTAAGGATATCACTTAGCATTTTTGATACCAAATCTAAGACTATAGTGGGTTGCCTTGGGTAGAATTTCCTTCGAATGAGTCAAGGCTGGTGGAGTATTCTATAAATCCATAAGCATATGGAAGTTGAGCTTATTAAGCTGGCGGATATTATTTAGCATTTTAAGCCGCTGCATACTTTATACATTTATGTTTAAAATATCTTGCACCCCAATCAGGATTTTTTTATAAATGCTTCATATCTGATGGTACGATCTTTCTAAGTTGCTTTTCATTTTTTGGTGCTACTTTTTGTGCCATGTCTGCTGTAGTTTGAATACCAGGTGGTAACAGAATTCTTATTCACTCCTAATCCTAACATCCGTGCAAATTAGATTAGGTCTTGTAGCCCTCTTCCGAATGTCTTCTTTTACATCTTTAGCGCTCGTTATCAAATCAACTTTTCCCATATATAAAGACACAAAAATTTATCTGTATATACTGATATTAATCCGCTGGGTTAATAAATTGTGTTGTGTTTGAACAATAGCAAATCTGTCTCAAAAAAAAAGTATCTGCTTTAAAAAATACATCATCAACATTTGTATGACAACCAGCTCACTTTTCTTAAGGTTGTAATTTAACTCTCAATACAAGATCATCGCAGGTGATAAACAAATGCTTTTTATCCTGATCAAAAGCACAGTTTGAAGTCCGCTTATTAGTTTTTATAGTTCCCAAGTGAACGCCCTCATGCGAAATAACCAATACTCCGTCAGGTCCGGCTACAAAAAGATTATCTTTATCGTCCATTTTAATACCATCTGGTAATTGCTTACTTACACTTTTCTCAACCAACAAATTCGCGTCAAAAAAAATTATTTCGCTAAGGACATTGCTATTATCATCCAAATTAAATTTCCTTATTACCGGATTATCCGGATCGGAAAAAGCCACAAACAAAGTTTTACCATCATTTGAAATAACTATACCATTGGGGAATTTATGCTTTTTAGAAATAAGTTTTAATTGATTGTCCTTTTTGAAAACATAGATACCTTGAAAATCGAGATTAGGGGTAGGATCACTCTGGTTATTATATAATCCGTAAGGTGGATCTGTAAAGTATATATTTCCTGAAGCATCCAATGCCAAATCATTAGGCGAATTGAATTTAATATTTTCGTAGGACGATACAATACTTTCAAACTGGGGTTGTTTGTCTCCAAAATCAGAGATTAATTTTGCAATTCTACGATCTCCATGCTGAC
>CAYREN010000479.1:0-3861 GCA_964423255.1 uncultured Roseivirgaceae bacterium
AAAAATAAATATGCCTTTCAACTCATTCATTCTCTTTGTTTTTTGAAAGAAATGAATTAATAGAGGTCACCTATAATATATTTACTAATTTCGCCGGTTAATCAAGGAGTAATGGAAAATTATAAAAAAGTAAACAATATAAGCGGATGGGCAATTTTTGCCATCTCAACTATAGTTTTTTGGCTTACAGTAGAACCTACGGCCAGCTATTGGGATTGCGGAGAATTTATAGCCGTGTCATATAAATTGGAAGTCCCTCACCCTCCGGGTGCTCCCTTGTTTTTGCTGATAGGAAGATTGTTTTCATTCTTTGCCATGGGTGATGTAACCCAGGTTGCTTATTGGATTAATATGATAAGCGTGTTGGCAAGCGGATTTACGATACTGTTTTTATTTTGGTCACTCACACTCCTTGGTAGGAAAATTTTCAATATTGAGAAGGGCAAAGAAACCCTTGGACAGGTAGTACTGTTGATGGGTGGAGCTGCAATTGGAGCATTGTCATATACATTTACCGATTCATTTTGGTTTTCTGCAGAAGAGGCAGAAGTGTATGCTATGTCATCGTTTTTTACCGCCTTTATCTTTTGGACCATATTGAAATGGGAAGTTATTGAAGATGAAAGCCTGGCAAATAAGTGGATAATATTGCTTAGTTATATGATTGGACTGTCTATCGGTGTCCACCTGTTAAATCTTGTCGCATTGCCTGCCTTAGGACTTATTTATTATTTCAAAAAATATAAAGCAACAAGAAATGGAATTATAGCTACTTTTCTGGTTTCTGGGTTGATTGTAATTTTAATCAACAACATCATTATTCCTGGATTTCCTTCGATTGCCGGATCACTTGAAATTTTCTTTGTAAACAAAATTGGACTACCATTTGGATCAGGAGTAATTGTATTTGTAATATTGATCGTCGGAGCATTGGTATATGGAATTTACTATTCTTATGTCAAGGAAAAAGTGCTGCTAAATACTGCTCTGCTAAGCCTGGCCTTTGTTCTTATTGGATATTCATCCTACACATCTATAGTGATTCGGTCAAATTACAATCCACCTATAGATGAAAATAATCCAGAGAATATCATGTCTTTTGTATCCTATTTGAAAAGAGAACAATACGGATCACGACCTCTACTTCATGGGCAATATTTTGACGCAAAAATTACAGATCAAAAGCAAGGTGCTCCAGTTTATATTAAAGGCGAAAAAGAGTATGAAATTTCAGATCGTAAAATAGTCTATACTTACGACCCAAAAAGGAGTACTATCCTACCGAGAGCCTATAGTTCAGATGGAAGACATGTTGCACTTTATAGAGAATATATGGGATTAAAGGATAATGAATCCCCCAACTTTGTTGACAACATGAAATTTATGTTTACCTATCAATTTGGGCATATGTATATGAGGTATTTTTTATGGAATTTTGCTGGTCGAGAGAGCGATTTTCAACATGCAGGTTGGCTGGCCCCCTGGGATGCCTTGAAGGATATACCGGAAGAATATGCCAATAATAAAGCCCGTAACAATTTTCTCATGCTGCCATTTCTATTGGGGATTTTAGGGATGTTTTTTCATTATGGGAAAAAACCCAAAGATTTTTTTGTACTGGTATTGTTGTTTTTTCTCACTGGACTTGCCTTGGTATTATACCTCAATTCACCACCCGTTGAACCCAGAGAAAGGGACTATATTTATGCCGGATCTTTTTATGTATTTACTTTCTGGATAGGAATAGGTGCTATGGCTCTTGGGAAGTGGTTGTCTGAAAAGATGGGTGATAATGTAAAAGGAGCCGCGATTGGCACAGCTATTTGCTTGATCGTTCCCGGAATAATGGCGATAGAAGGCTGGAATGATCACGATCGTTCCAATAGATATTTTTCAGTTGATTCGGCACGAAATTTTCTGGCATCCTGTGAACCAAATGCCATTCTTTTTACTGGTGGAGATAATGATACCTTTCCTTTGTGGTATATTCAAGAGGTGGAAGGATATCGAACTGATGTGAGAGTGATCGTATTGAGTTATTTCAACACAGATTGGTACATTGATCAAATGACAAGGAAAGCCTATGAATCAGAACCTCTTCCTTTTTCATTGACTACAAAACAGTACCGACAAGGAGGACCCAATGATTATTTACCTTACCAGGAAAATAAAAGTGTCAAAGGGGCAGCAATTAATCTGAATCAATATTTGAAATTGATCAGAGATGAGCATCCGGCATTAACTATACCTACCAAGTTTGGGAAATATAATTCTGTGCCATCCAAATCTTTGTTTTTAGATATTGATACCGCTGACATCAAACGTAGAAATATTATACCTGAAGATAAAGTCGCACACATTACCGAAAAGATGATTTTTAATTTGAAAAAAGGTGGATTGGAAAAAAACACACTGATGATATTAGACCTTATCGCTAACAACAATTGGGAAAGACCAATTTATTTTAACAATACGTCATTGCAGGGAGTGAGTGTAAACTTAAATCAATATGTGGTTCAAGAGGGAAATGCCTATCGACTTTTACCAGTAAAAAATCCCAACCCAAGAGTCGAATTTGTGAACACAGATATAATGTATGAAAATGTTATGAATGAATTCAGATATCGCGGCCTGAATGATCCTAATGTTTATAATTCTATAGATCATAGAAACTTTGCTCTTAATCAGCGCTCTACTTTCAATAGCTTAGCAAATGCCCTAATTCGAGAAGGGAAATTGGAAAAAGCCAAAAAAGTTATATATAAGTCATTAGAAGCAATTCCGGATAATTCTATTTACTATGACTACACATCATCGCAAACTGTAAAACTTCTTTATAGGGTAGGAGAAAAAGAAAAGGCAAAGGAAATTGCAGTACTACTTGGTGAGAGAGCCAATGATGCCTTGACATATTTTGGGAATTATAATATCTCTCCGGGAAAAGAAGCTCAAAAAAATATAATGATTCTCAATGATTTGGTAAATACAATGAAGACCGAAAACGAGAATGAGCTGGCCAAAAAATTTGAAGAGTATTTTATGCTTCATTATGCCAAGGCAAATTCATAGTGAAAGCGGGTTAATCCTGCTTTTTATTTTTAAACCTATCTCATAGTCTTATTTTTAGGTTAATAGCTCTGTTATCAATCTGAGCAATACAATTTGTTTACATTTCGCAAAAACAAACCTATTGACTATGAAAAAATATACCTTGATATTTTCATTCTTATTCGCACCACTTTTGATGAATGCCCAGGACTTCGGCTTGTCATTTTCATATTTTATTCCTAAAAATGGATACTTCTCAGTTCCTGTAACACCATTTTCCATTCGTGGAGTTGGATTTGATCTCAATAAGTTTTTTGCTATCGAAAGTGGATTTTCACTTTATAGAATATCCGGCATGGGTGTGATAGGACTTCCTTATGAAACTAAGAGTCCATTAGTTGGCCCTTTTTTCTCCTTGATGGTCCCGTTGGAAGCTGTGGTTACTTTTGATTTTGGTGGCTCAGCGATCAAACTAAAAGGTGGGGGATTTTTATTCTATAATTTTGATACAAAGATCAATGAAGGAAATCTGGATCGAGAGTTGAAAGATTATCTGGGTTGGGAAGTATTAAATTCAGATTTTTCTGTAAACAATAATCTTGGATATGGCTATCATTTTGGCGCCGAGTTTATTATTTATTTTTCGGAAAAATTTGGTATAAGTTTCGAGGCCTATTATTTATCGGGGTCTTCACCACTCAATATGAAGGGTACTTATAGAGGTATTCCAGCTGATGGAGATTTGATAGTTGAAGAATCAGCAGATTTCAGGGATGCTCAATTAGACTTCACAGGGTATGAACTTTCTATTGG
>CAYREN010000480.1:0-3858 GCA_964423255.1 uncultured Roseivirgaceae bacterium
AATAATTTAGTAGCGTGGGCCTACACCACAGGAAAAGTTTTTCTTAAGAGTGATGGAAAGTCCTGGAGGCCAATCGTCCATATTGAGGATATTTCAAGAGCCTTTACTGCATTGATGCAAGCACCTATTGAAAAAATCCATGATACAGCTTTCAACGTTTCTAGAAATGAAGATAATTATCAGGTAAGAGAAATAGCAAATATTGTCGCTGAGGTAGTACCTGGCAGCCATGTAGAATTGTCTGACGATCATTTTCCAGATCCTCGAAACTACAAAGTTGATTCTTCTAAAATAATTAATGAGATCCCAGAATTCAAACCTGTTTGGACAGTAAAAAAAGGTGCCGAAGAATTACTTAATGCCTATAGAAACAATGGCTTGACTTTGGAAGAATTCGAGGGAATAAAATATCAAAGGATTGGACATATTAAACACTTACTTGAAACAGGTAAAATTGACAATGATTTAAGATGTACACCTATTTTCGAAACAATATAATATTTTTTAAACTATGAGCATATATTCCACAAAAAATACTTGTAGGTCCTGTGGTGGATCAAATTGTAAAGATATCCTCGATTTTGGTATAACTCCACTTTCCGATAATTTATTAACAAAAAAGCAACTAAGTAAAGGTGAAGCAAAAGTTCCTCTGAATCTGATGCTCTGCGAAGATTGCACACTTGTTCAAATAAAGGAAGAGGTAAAACCAGAGGTTCTTTTTTGCGACGATTATCCTTATTATTCGTCGGTATCTAAGGCATTAATGGAACATTTTAGAAATAGCGCACTTAACGTTATTGATAAGAAGAATTTGGGCAAAGATAGCTTTGTTATTGAAGCTGCCAGTAATGACGGCTATATGCTTAAGAATTTTGTAGAAAAAGGAATTCGAGTTCTTGGAATTGATCCCGCTGATGGGCCAGCCAATGTAGCAATAGAAAATGGGGTGAATACAATCAATAACTTTTTCAGTAAAGATCTTGCTGAAAAAATAGCAAAAGAAGAAGGTAAGGCTGATGTTTTTCTTGCAAACAACGTTATAGCCCATGTAGCAGATTTGAATGGATTTGTTGCAGGTATTAAAGCAGTACTAAAAGATGATGGTGTCGCAGTGATCGAATCTCCCTACCTACTGGATTTATTAAACCATACAGAATTTGACACCATTTATCACCAACATCTGTGCTATTATTCAGTAACAGCTCTTCAAAATTTATTTAACAGACACGGTTTATATTTAAATGATATCAAGCATGTAACAATTCATGGTGGTACAATTAGACTATTTGTTGAAACCACCAAAAATTACAGTGATGTTGTTATAGATTATATGAATAAAGAATCAAAATTGGGTATTGATCAATTATCATTCTATCAACCATTTATTGAACGAGTCAGCAAATTAAAGACAGAATTGATTACATTATTGAATGATTTAAAAAGTAGTGGTAAAAAAATCATTGGATACGGAGCTGCTGCTAAGGGAAATACTTTTATGAGCTACTTGGGTATCGATAATTCACACTTGGACTATATCGCAGATTTGAGCCAATATAAGCAAGGTTTATTTTTTAGCGGAAACCATTTACCTATTGTTTCACCAGATATGCTGGTAAAAGACCAGCCAGATTATGTTTTGATATTAGCTTGGAATTTTGCTAATGAAATTATAAGTCAACAAGAAGAGTATCGCAAAAGGGGTGGTAAGTTTATCGTGCCAATTCCTGAGTTAAAAATCGTATAATTTTTTCCATAGCAATATTATGTCTATTTGTCCAAACTGTTTAGAAAAAGAAATGAGGCCATTTTTTGAGGTAAAGAATGTGCCGGTACATAGTGTACTGTTAGTAAAATCTAAAGAAGATGCTTTAAATTTTACTAAACGAAATATAACATTAGGTTACTGTGATCATTGTGGTTTCATATCCAACATTATTTTTGACCCAACCGTTCACAACTATTCTGCAGAATATGAGGAAACACAAGGTTTTTCAGGAACGTTTAACAAGTTCCATAAAAAGCTTGCTGAAGACCTCATTGCAAAGCATGATTTAAATAACAAAACTGTAATTGAAATTGGTTGCGGGAAAGGTGATTTTGTAAATATGCTATGCGAATATGGCAATAATAAAGGGTTGGGTTTTGACCCAGCTTATATTCCAGATCGTGATAGCAGTAACTCAAATGGGGCTGAATTCATAAAGGATTTCTATTCAGAAAAATATACACATCATAAAGCCGATTTTATATGTTGCAAAATGACACTGGAACATATTCCAGATACATTTAATTTTATAAAAATGGTGAGAAACTCCATTGGGAGTAATCTATCAACGAAAGTATTTTTTCAAATTCCAGATACTGATCGCGTGCTTGGTGATCTTGGATTTTGGGATATCTATTATGAACATTGCTCATATTTTAGCGTTCCTTCCTTGACATATCTATTTGAAAAAGCAGGCTTTAAAGTTATTGAAACTGGAACAGAATATGATGGCCAATATTTAATGATAGAAGCTCTTCCTGTTGAAAATAATGATAATCTGAATGTTGATTTAAAAGATACTTCAATAATAGAAAGCCTTGTTATTAACTTTGAAAAAAGGATTACCGAAAGATTAGACAAATGGAAGTCAGTGATTAATGATTACTACAAGGATGGGAAAAAAGTGGTGCTTTGGGGTGGAGGATCTAAGGCTGTAGCATTTTTAACAACCCTGGGAGTCGTAGATCAAATTAAGTATGCTGTTGATATAAATCCATTTAAACACGGAACATTTTTAGCTGGAAATGGGCAAGAAATAGTATCTCCAGATTTTTTAGCTACATACAAACCCGATGTAGTCATTATTATGAATCCTATTTATTGTGACGAAATTGGACTCGATCTTAAAAAACTTAATCTGAATCCTACCATATTACCTATCGATTTTTTAGATAAATAATAACCATAACAATTCTTAATCATGACTATTTGTCCAGTTTGTACTTCTTCTCAAACAGAAGAACTATTTGAAATAAAAGATATTCCTGTTTATTGTAATTTAATGTGGGAAGACGAAGAGTCTGCCAAAAACTGCCCGAAAGGCGATATCAAGCTTGAGTTTTGCACAAATTGTGGTCATGTTTACAATAGTTCCTTCGATCCTAATGAAATGGATTATACACAATCGTATGAAAATTCATTACATTTTTCTCCACGTTTCCAACAATTTGCAGAAGGTCTTGCTACGGAATTAATTGAAAAACACAATATTAAAAATAAAAATATTATTGAAATAGGATGTGGTAAAGGAGACTTCCTTAAGATGATATGTAAGGCTGGCGATAACATCGGTATTGGATTTGATAGAAGTTATGACCCTGAAAATGAAACAACAGATTCTACTAATGTAAATGTCTCATTTGTCCAGGAATTTTATAATGTTGGACATAAAGATATTCCTGTTAACTATTTATTATGCAGGCATGTGTTGGAACATATTGAAAAACCAGTAGATTTTCTTCAGGAAATAAAATCAATTATTGGCGATCGTCAATCAGGTATTTACTTTGAAGTTCCAAACATACTCTACACCTTGAGAGATTTGGGTATTTGGGATTTAATTTATGAACATTGTGGATATTTCACTCCAAATTCATTGTCTTACCTTTTTAAAAATGAAGGATTTGAGGTTTTGAATGTCGAAGAAAAATACGGACAACAGTTTCTTGGGATTGAATCTAAAACTGGCGATAAAAATAAAAGTATAACTCCAAACCAATCACTGGACAAGGTTATTTCTCTTGCTCGTGAATTTTCAAATGCATATAAATCAAAATTATCCAAGTGGAAGAATCAATTAAATAAATTTT
>CAYREN010000481.1:0-3851 GCA_964423255.1 uncultured Roseivirgaceae bacterium
GAGCAACTGCATACGAACTAAAAGCATATTCCAGGGTATGTGACCCTCCAAAATTGAAAATCCAACCATTTGAAATAGTTGTGTCCTGAGAAGGGATAAATCCTCTATTGACAAAATAGCTAAGATCGTATTTACCGGCACCAAAGTCACGGTCATGATATTCAACTTCATTTTTTATAGCAGCTTCATAACCTTTCTCAATATCAAAATCACGGATGCCACAATTATAGGCTGAAGCCATGAGCAAAGCCTGAAAATTGGTCTGTACTCCATTGGCATGCGTTCCTGCAGCTTCCCCGTCATGGAGCCAACCTGCATATTTATAAAAATCTATGTTTGACTGTACATATTCACTTAGCACTTCAGGGTAGGCCAATGCCCACAATTGACTCAAATTCCAAAAACCTCCCCAAATGCCATCACTATTAAAATGATGGTACTTAGGTTGATTATTTTCATCTAATGGAATTTGACCTATTTCTCCGGTTCGTGTTGGAAAGGCACCATTGACATCACTCGATATTCCCCGGCCAAGTAAGGCGTGATACAGGCCGGTGTAAAATTTCATTTTGTCATCATCTTTCCCTCCCTCTACTTCAATTCTACCAAGCATATTTTGCCATTCATTTTTAGCTTCATCCTTGATCAAGTCAAAATTTTTCTCGAGTGTTTCGGTATCAAGATTAAGTCTGGCATTTTCTATACTTGTAAATGACAAGCCGACCTGCATTTCAATTACCTCATTAGGCGATGTGCTGAAAGTTATAAATAACCCATTGTTTATTCCTGAAGTTTCAGTAACACCATTTTGAATCGTATCATCAATAAAAGAACCAACAGCATCTGGAGTTTTGCTCACCCGTGCCACAAAATACATTTTCACCCTTTTACCAGGGTCACAAAATTTTGTGTATTCCGGATAAGTACTCACAAAACCTTCAATTTCATTTCCACTAACCAATTTAGCACCTGCTTCAATCACATCGCTGCTCTCGCCTTGTTTATGGCCTATATCAAAAATGATATGTGCTTTGTCTGATTTTGGAAAAGTGTAACGATGATAGCCAACTCTTTTTGTGGCAGTCAGTTCTGCCTTTACTTTATAATCTTTCAGTAATACCGAATAATAACCTGTCGTAGCATGCTCATCCTGCTTGTCAAATCTTGATCGGTATCCCGAATCCGGATCTTCAAGTGTTCCAGGTGTGGTTTTTAATTCCCCAACAATCGGCATTGTTACAAGGCCTCCTACCTGAAATTCATGAAAATGTCCGAACCCTTCAATGGAAGTGTGCCTATCATCATATCCACATGGCATCCATGCACCTGGACTATTATAAGCATTGGTATGAGGTGCAAGTTTTGCCATACCAAAAGGTAGCGCTGCCGGAGTATAAAAAAACCATCGGCCATGTACTGACCCAATTTGAGGATTAACAAATTGAGTAGGATCAAAACTGGTTTTATCTGAGCAAGAGAATAAAACTATAGTAATGAATGCAATTAAAAATCTTTTCATAAATCTGAGTGATATATTACAATTTACATTTTAACAAATATTTATGGATAATCCAGAAGTATAAGATATTGTTTTTTAAGAAGGCTGAAAATTAATCTCTGAGCAATTAGTAAAGGAGATCCGAGCAGTTTTTAAGATCGCTAATAATATCAATTTTAAAATATTATAATTTATCCTGACCAATGATTTATGTAATTTATTGCTTAGATTATCAATCCTATATAAATATATTATTATATGTTTGTGTATTAAATAGTAACATGAAAACAAAGAATCTTTTTAGGTTTGAAAAGTAAGGATAAAAAATATCGATACAAGGATTCTGAATTGCAAGTAATAGAATTAGAGGATTTTACGGACATAGATTTTGGGAATGATTATTATTGTACTTTAAAGAAAATTGGCGATTCTATTGTCTATTCTAACAACCGAGGTAATATGAAATATGTTGATGTCAGCTTATATTATCAGAAAATAGAAGCATTTATCGAACATACAAAGATAGAAAGGCCAATTATTGAAATCCAAGATTATAAAGACCTGACTGGAAAACCAAACGCCAATCAAAAGGATATTCAAGTAAAATATTTAGCTAATCATAAAGATGATTATATAGCTGCAATTATATGTAATGTTCCTGATTGGCTGAGGCTTATCCTTCGAATTATACCCAAAATTATTAATCCCTCACGAATAAAAATTTTGGTATGTAAAGATTTTAGTGAGGCAATTCAAAAAGCACATGAATTACTTAAGCAATATAAACCCGTTGAAAAGAGAATAGGTTTCAAAAACGTAATATTTAAACCTGAATGGGGTTTTGAAGAAAAAGGATTTAAATTTATTAATGGCGTAATACCAAAAAAACTATTTTACACTTCATTTGAAGGCAATGCAAATCCTGATAGTATAACAAAGGTTGTCCCATGCTTAAACAATATTTTTGAACAAGGGAATCTTGACAACTCTTCTTATATCCGAGTTGCAGATTATTCTATGTTTTCAGTGGTGCCATTGCAAATAAGAAACAAATATGTAAAGACACTTCTTCAACTAAATAAAAAACATAAATGTCGTGCTGAAAAAACTTATATCTGTGGAGCAAGTAGTTTTATAAGAATTGCTATGCAATTGTACTCTTCACTGATGAGACAAGAATTCATTTTTGTGGACGATGTAGAAACTGCTTTTAAGGTAATTAATGGTGAAAAGATATCCCCATTAAAGTTGGAAAGGAAAAAATCTATAAAAGTTGATAAAAATGATATTGATGAAATTATTGCGTTGAGTAGCTCGTTGATTTGGGGTGAGACAACAAAAACTAACTTATCAATTTCAGAAGAAAATCCACTTCGAGAACTTGCTTCTACATTGTTACTTATCCAGGATGACCTTATTGGTTTACAAAAAAAAGAGGTCGAAAATACCAGTAAGCTTAAAAAATCATTAGATAGGTCAGAAAAGTTAGCTAATGAGTTAAAAGTAAAAAATAAAGAGACAATACAATTAAATGAGGAATTGATTACTTCCAATGAACAATTGCATGCTCAAAAAGAAAAGCTGGAAATGGCCCAAAATCAGCTCCTTGAAATGAATACCAATCTGGAGGCTTTAGTACAAAAAAGAACGACAAAATTAAAGCGAACGGTCAAGAAGCTTAACAAAAGTGTGGCTGAATTAGACAGATTTGTATATAGTGCCTCGCATGATCTTAGTGCACCTTTAAAATCCGTGCTTGGCTTACTTAATATTGCCAAAATTGACCCAAACAAAAACCGCATCAGTCAATGCCTCGTGTACATTGAAAATAGTATCTACAAGTTGGAAGATGTGATTAAAAGTCTAATTTCTTATTCCCGAAATAGCAGACTTAAAGTAAAAAAAGAGCCTTTCTTTCTAGGAAAATTGGTAAATGAAATAATTGGTGAACTGGCTTTTTTACCAATGGCCAAGTCAATAGAATTTATAGTTGAAATATCAGATTCACTACAAATTATTACAGATCGACAACGCCTCGGCATAGTGTTGCGCAACCTTATCAACAATAGCATTAAATATATTGATACAGAAAAGTCAAATTCAAAAGTGGTAGTTGCGTTTGATGATGATGAGAAAAATTACATTATCAAACTGTCAGATAATGGAATAGGGATAGACAAACATCAACTAAAAAAAATATTTAATATGTTTTATCGAGGAACTGAAAAGTCGCAAGGTTCTGGATTAGGTTTGTTTATATCCAAGGAGACTGTGGCTACGATTGAAGGTAAAATAAAAGTAAATTCGATCTTTGGCAAAGGGACTGATTTTTCCTTAATACTTCCAAAAAAAA
>CAYREN010000482.1:0-3851 GCA_964423255.1 uncultured Roseivirgaceae bacterium
ACAATGAGAAACTAAGTATCATCATTAAAGAACCTGAAGCTTTTTCCTCTTGAAACGACATGGCATTCCAACTGTAGCTCATATCTTGGGGTAGAACAGATTCGGCCACTTCTTTCAACGCTTCCCGAGCTTGCACTGACGTGAACCCTTCAGCAGGACCACCAGTTACTTCTACTGACCGGTACAAGTTGAATCGTGTGGTATAATCCGGTCCAGAAATCGGTCTGATGGTAGCTACCGTAGCCAGGGGAACCATCTTTCCTACATTATTTTTAATGAAGAAATTATTAATTTGTGACTCATCAACACGGTAGGCGGGCTCTGCCTGAATATAGGTTTTGTACAACCTGCCAAAGCGTGTAAAGTCATTGACATAAGCTCCGCCCATAAATGCACCAACTGTCGTATATAGGTCATTGAGCTTTATGCCGAGTTTAAGTGCTTTTTCCTTATCAATATCCATAAAACGTTGTGGCACAGTTGCCTGAAATGTCGTGAAGGCTTTGCCAATCTCAGGGCGTTCATTGGCGGCTTTTATAAATTTCATTGTATTTGCCGAAAGGTACAATGGATCATTGCCTCCTTTATCCTGGAGCATGATGCTAAATCCAGATCCGTTCCCTAAACCCGGAATTGCCGGAGGGCCGAATGCAAAAGCTTGAGCCCCTTTTATATTTACAGCGAGTTTAGCATTTACCTTGGCAACTATTTCTGCAGCGGTAAGTTCTCTTTCTGCCCAATCAGTAAGGGAAACAAACAAAAATCCGGTATTGGATGTCATGGCACCTGAAAGAACACTATAACCGGTGGCGGTTGTAACAAATTTAACTTCTTCGATATCCATAAGAATTTCTTCGATCTGCTTGGTTATGACATCAGATCGCTGGATGGATGCAGCATTGGGCAATTGTACATTTACCATAAAATACCCCATATCTTCTTCAGGAATAAATCCCCCTGGAACCAAGCCACCAAAAAATCCAGCGCCAACTGACATTACAATGATAAAAACTGCACTTCGTTTCAATTTGCGAGCTACAATATTGGTAAAACTCATATAGGAATCTGTGGTTTTATCCATTCCTCTATTGAAAACTTTAAAAAACCAACCTAATGGACCACCATAGGGTTTTGGTTCTTTCAGTAAAATAGAGCAAAGAGCAGGGCTTAGTGTAAGTGCATTTACTGAAGATACGATAACCGAAACCACAATGGTTATGGCAAATTGTTGATAGAGTAATCCGGTAATTCCTGCCATTCCTGCAACTGGAATAAACACAGCAATTAATACCAGTGTAGTGGCAATTACCGGAGCAGTTACTTTCGCCATGGCATCAAGAGTAGCCTCTTTTGCCTTCATGCCTTTGGCAATATTTACCTGTACAGCTTCTACAACAACTATGGCATCATCAACCACTATACCTATGGCTAAAACAAGACCTAATAACGATAACACATTAATTGTAAAGCCAAGGCCAGGGAAAAACATAAATGCACCTATTAGCGATACTGGAATGGCAAGGGTCGGAATAAGTGTAGCTCGCCAATCTTGAATAAATACAAATACAACCAATACAACTAATATAAGTGCAATGATTAATGTGACAACAATATCTTTGATACCTGCAGTAATAGGGGCAGTAGAGTCAAGTGAAACATCGTACTTAATACTTTCAGGAAAGCTTTTTTCCAGCACTTCCATCTCAGCAATTATGTTTTGTGCCAGTTCTACGGCATTTGATCCAGGCGCCTGATAGAGTGCAACAATGGCGGCTGTTTTTCCGTTGAGCCGCGGAATCATATTATATGTTTCTACTCCCAGGTTGATTGTGGCAACATCTTTCAATTTTATTTGTGAGCCATCAGATTGTGTTCTTACTACAATTTCACCAAATGCTTCAGGGGAATTAAATCTTTCAGGCAACCGAACGGTATAAGTAAATTCAGTTCCCGGGGGTGCAGGTTCAGCACCAAATTTACCTCCGGGGACAATGAGGTTTTGTTCATTTATGGCATTAATGATTTCAGGAACAGTTAGCCCCATATGGGACAAACGATCTGGTTTTACCCAAATTCGCATAGAATAATTTGCAGCTCCCATCACATCGACTCTGCCAATACCTTTCACCCGAGCTAACTGATCTTTTATATTAATCAGTGCATAATTGCCTAAGAAATCCTGATCATAGCGTCCATCAGAAGTTAGGGTGACAAGCATTAATATATTAGGAAGAGATTTTTTGGTGGTGACTCCAAATTTAGTGACAGAAGATGGTAATTTAGCTGAAGCAGCAGAAACACGATTTTGGCTCAATACGGTGTTCATGTCAGGATCAGTACCCACATCAAAAGACACCTGAATTACCATAGTTCCATCATTGGAGTTTGTTGACTTCATGTAGATCATGTTGTCAACACCATTGATTTCCTGTTCCAGTGGAGTAGCCACTGATTCTTCTACACTTATGGCATTTGCGCCTGTGTATGTACCCCTCACTTCAACAATCGGAGGAGTAAGATTTGGATATTGCTCAATGGGTAAGCCAATCATGGATACACCTCCAACAATGACGATTACAATTGCAATAACCATTGCCACAATTGGGCGATGTACAAAGAAATTCCCTTTATTCTCAGCCATGTCTAATTATTGATTGTTGGTTTGACTTACGAACTCAGTCACTACAGGAATTACAACCATTCCTGAGCCGACTTTTTGCAATCCCTCCAATACTATTTTGTCATTTGGATTAAGTCCTTCAGATGCAACATAAAAATCGCCGAATTTTTCAGAAATCTTAATTTGACGTGATTCAATTTTATTTTCTGCATTGACAACAAAAACTGAATATTGACCCTGCAGTTCGGTGACACACCTTTGAGGCACGAGCAATGCTCCCTTATCTTCTTTCATCATAATTTTTACTCTGGCAAACTGGCCAGGTCGCAAGATAAGGTCTGGATTTGGAAAGGTAGCCTGAACCAGAATAGCACCGGTAGAAGCATCAACCTCTCGGTTAATAAAATTGACAGTGCCCTGATATGGATGTGTTGAATCATCAGACAGGATTAGGGAAATCTCGATTCTATCAGCTTTTGGTCTTATTTCAGGAGCATCATTTTCTGATTCATCTTTTTTAGCTTCCAGGTCTCTCACTTCTCTTGCTAAGAAAAGATATTGAGACTCTGTCAAGAAGAATTGAACTCTCATACTTTCTACTGTAGAAACTGTATTAAGTATAACTGGACTTGGATTTCTACCTACAAATTCACCTACACGTGCTTGTGTCTTGCCAATAAATCCTGAAATTGGAGATTTAATTTTTGTATAACTTAAATTAATATCAGCCATTCTCAATGAGGCCTTCGCTGCCTCAAGTGAGGCTGCTGATGCATCTCTACTCGCTTGTGCAAAATCAAGATCGCTCTTACTTACTGCATTTATTTCGGCAAGTGGTTTGTACCGGGCAAGCTCGTTTTCAGCATTTACCAACCTGGTCTGCGCTTCTGCTACTTTACTTTTTTCACTGGCTATGGCTGCTTTAAAGGGTTCGGGATCGATGGTGTAGAGTAGTGTTCCTTTCTCCACTTGCCGGCCTTCATTAAAAAGAATGCCCGTTAAGAACCCTTCGACTCGGGCATTTATGGATATATCTTCCTGACCGTAAATTTGGCCAACAAAATAATTATAAATAGGAACGTCCTTTTGAATTACTTTGATTACTTGTATTTCTGGAATGGGAGTTTTTTTTGCCGCTTTTTCTTCGCAAGAAGAAAAAACCAAAACAAATCCTAAAAATAGAATTGAATCGGGAAGACTAAGGAACTTTATTTTCATGGAAAATATGTGG
>CAYREN010000483.1:0-3841 GCA_964423255.1 uncultured Roseivirgaceae bacterium
CCCTGATAGTTTATACTTCAGACCAGGGATTTTACCTGGGCGAGCACGGGTGGTATGACAAACGATTTATGTATGAAGAATCATTTGGAATGCCCATGGTGATGCGTTATCCAAAATTAATTAAGCCAGGCACAGTAAGTAATGATTTGGTACTCAACCTGGATTTTGCACCGACTATTATGGAATTGTTAAATATTGAAACCAACGAACCTTTTCAGGGAAAATCACTGGTACCATTGATGGCTGGAGAAAAAGTGAAAGAATGGCGTGATGGCATTTACTATCATTATTATGAATATCCTCATGGTTGGCATAAGGTAAAACGGCATTACGGCGTGCGAACAAATCGCTACAAGCTTATTCATTTCTATAATGACATAGACCAATGGGAACTCTTTGATCTTGAGAATGATCCTAGTGAAATGAACAATATTTATGATAAAGCCGATCCGGAATTGATAGCAAAGTTAAAAACCCTGTTGGAGAAACTTCAGGAAGAATATGGGGATGATATTTAACCCGAATAATTCGGGAGATAATTATTGAAAAGCTTAAAATACTGATTGACAAGGAATTGATTTTTTTTTGAAAACTTGTTTCCCATTTTTGGGCCATTCATTATTTAAAGTTTCATGAGCTAAATATCATATAATCAATTACTTGTTTCCTGTATCGCATATTTCTCATGAATAATGGGGGTTAATTTTGACAAAGTTGAGGCCACTCCGAAAACTTTGTTATCGGAGTGGACTCAAAGTTAAATTCAAAAAGAAAAATCATTCCTTACCTGGATAATCCAGGAGATAATTATTGATACTTGTAAAGAGTTGGAAATCACGACATTGACATTGAATTCAAAAATAGCTTCTGATAGTTTAATTTTTCTGGCAATTTATCAATTTGAACTGACTGTCAATGCCTTACCCCTAAATGGAGAATATTCATGAATTATTGAGGCTTAAAAAAAATGGTCTTTCTTTCTTTGGCCGATTCTACAGCAGCAGATAGAATTTCCATAACTATCATGTTATTTTCCAAGGAATACAAACCACCGGATGGGTCGGTCTCTCCGTTAACCACGGAAGCCAAATAGGCAAAAGGATCATTCCCAGGATTGGGAAGTGATGTTAAGGTTTCTATAGTTTCCTCGTCACCTGATAATTTCATTTGAAGCGTGCTGCCATTTGGAGCTATCAATTGTCCATTAACCCCATAAACTTCAATATCTTTTCTATTAAATGGCCAGTTCCATGATGCCTGAATTATTGCCTGGGTATGTGGATATTCTACAATTATTGTTGCCTCGTCATCTACGTTGGGGTAAATGTCAGGCTTCATTTGTTGTGTAACGGCAGTAATGGACACCGGTCTTTGATTGTTCATAATCCAGGTTGATAAATTGGCACCATAGCATCCAAAATCAATAATCGCACCCCCACCATTTAACACTGGGTCTGTAAGCCATTCTAAAAATTCTGGCCCAACTCCAATCTCCTTAGGTCCTGAATGACCGTCGTGAATTACAATCTTTCTGATTTCTCCAATAGTTCCATCGCTGGTTATTTTATGAATTTTATGATTGCTCGCATACCATGAAGTTTCATAATTTGTCAGCAAATGAATATTATACTTTTCTGCCAGTGATTTCATCTTTTTAGCATGCGCTATATTTACTGCCAAAGGTTTTTCTACCATCACGTGAATACCCAGAGGAGCACATTTTTCTACGACCATCAAATGATCGAAAACACTTCCAAAGGCACAAACCGCGGTGGGTTTTACTTCTTCTAGCATTTGATCCAAATCGCTAAACCACAGATTTGGGTCTAGGTTAAATTGACTTATCAATCTTTTTGCATATGCTTCATTTGGTTCGGCAAGTCCGACCAATTCTACATCACCAAGGGCTTTTCTTTTTAATATCCATCCGACATGACCATGTGTCATCCCGGCTATGGCAATTCTGATGGGTTTGTCCTGGGCTTTTAAAGGGTTAGTACTGAAAACAAGGATTATTGCCCAGCAATAAAGTATGAATTTTTTTATGATCATTATTGACATATTTAAGGTTGGATTTATGTTGAATGAAGATGCAAAATAAAGATTGGAAATTAAAGGTATTCTTCATAATGGTCACAGATGTGTATTTTGTGTACTTTAATTATTAAATGCGTTTCTCTGAAGATTTTGATGAATATTTGCGCTCCATTTCTAATTGATCTATATTGTTTTTAAATCGATAAAATCATGCGTAATTATTATAAAATAGTATTTATTGTTCTACTTTTTTTATCCATTGACACAATAACTATTGCCGGCATCCAGCAAATCCTAAAAGGCAAGGCAAAGCTAAATATCATGTTTGTGGTCGATGGTTTGCGGCCAGATTTGATAAACTCAGAGGATACACCCAATATTTTTCATCTCATGCAAGATGGAGTCTTTTTTGAAAATAGCCATGCCATTTTTCCAACGGTGACAAGAGTGAATTCCGCCGCAATTGCAACAGCCTCATATCCGATAAAAAGTGGAATTGTTAGCAATAGCATTTTCATTCCGGCCATGGATACTTCATCATCGTTTACCACGGGTGATTATCGCAATCTTTGGAAGCTGGATAAATTGACAAACGGCAATTTATTATTGAATAAAACCTGGGTTGAGCGACTTATCGAGCAAGATCTTAAACCCGCAGTGATCAGTTCAGGATCAACAGGGAGTGCCTATCTTATGAATCATCTGGCACCAAAAGGAAACGGTATATTGATCAATGGCTGGTTTGAGCTAGATTCTATAGTGGCTTTCCCGATGGAAGTAAATAATGATATAATACAAAAAATTGGTCTTCCGCCAGATGTGAGTGGAGATAAAAATTATAATGAAAAAGTTAATTGGACAACCAGGGTATTCACTGATTATCTGCTCCAGGATGAAAGACCTGATGTTATATTTTGTTGGGTCACTGAACCAGACCACACACAACACAGATATGGGATTGGTGCCCCGGAAACATTGGAGACCATAAGAAATTCAGATAGAAATATAGGGTTGATCATTCAGAAAATTAAGGATCTTGGTTTAGAATCTGAAACGAATATTTTCGTTACTTCCGATCATGGATTTAGCACATATAATTATAAAATAAATGTTGAAGACGAATTGATAAATGCCGGTTTGAAAAAGTCTAATCAATCTGGAGATGTTGTTTTGGCAAGCAGTGGACAATCTGTGCTTATTCATGTGAAAGATCGCAACAAGAAAAAGATTGAAGATATTGCTGAATATTTTCTCAATCAAGAGTGGATAGATATTGTATTTACCTCAGGAAAAGGAAGTGCACCGAAACAATTTCAGGGATGGGTTCCAGGCACATTTTCATTGCATCTCATTCATCTGCCAGATGACGACCGCGGTCCTGATATTCTTATCACTTTTCCATGGTCTTCCGAGAAGAATAAATTTGGTTTTGCAGGGTTCGATTATTCAAATGGAGCAGGTGTTGTCGGTCGGATGGCAGGAAATGGTGGTGGCCATGGGAGTTTAAGTCCATGGACAATCCGCAATACCATGATTGCCTGGGGAGCTGATTTTAAATCTGGGGTGAGAGTGAAGACACCGGCAGCCAATATAGATTTTACTGCTACAATATTGTCATTATTAAAAATACCTACCGATAATAATATTCAAGGCAGAGTATTGTACGAAGCGCTCAAAGATGGTGTAGATATCAACAAAGTTCCGGTAGAAACTAAAAGTTTATCCATAATAAATGGAAATAGAATTTCTACTGTTCAAATCTCGATTGTTGAAGATCATTGGTATATTGATAAAGGTTGGAGCA
>CAYREN010000484.1:0-3830 GCA_964423255.1 uncultured Roseivirgaceae bacterium
ACCGTGACCTCACCAAATAAGTCATCAATGCTCAATGCCACACAGACAAATTCTGATGGAACAAGAAGAATGGTAGGACCGGCCAAAGGCCTGAAAGTCTATCAGGGAGATGTAATTGACATGGAAGTATGGGCACGATACAACCAGGTAAATACCTCTGAGACGTCAGTGAGTACTTTTTTGTTTTCAGCGCTGACAGCTTCTTTTGGAGTAATATCCGGCGGGGAGACGGGACAAATTTATAATGCCTTCAACAGCTTTATCGGGGCTACTGCGCTGATCGACCAATCATCTGGAGATGTGCCCAAGTCATTTTTAAATTACATATTCTTTGACAATAACTATGAAAATCCCGAATTTGGCTTTGTGCAAGTAAGCAGTGCAGCATCATCGGCCCATCAGAAACTTACCCTGAGCAAGACCATCGGCTCTGAGGGCTACTTGTATATTTATGTAAGCAACGAGAGCACCCTGAATGTGGATGTCTATTTCGATGACCTGAAAATCACCCACACCTCCCCAAGTATGGTAGTGCAAGCCAACGATTACTATCCCTTTGGCTTGACTTTCAATGAATACCAAAATCAGGAGGAGCAGGGGAATGATTTTCTTTTTAATGGAAAGGAATTGCAGACAGACCTGAATCTCGATTGGTATGATTATGGGGCAAGGATGTATGATGCGGCTTTAGGGAGGTGGCATGTACAAGATCCATACAGTGAAATGTTTATTGATATGACCCCATATAACTATGCTTTAAATAACCCAATTAACACAATTGATCCTGATGGAATGTTTTCAATGTCTCTCAATGGAAATAGATTAAATAAGAAAGAAAAAGAAGAAGCATTGAGGGTATTTGGAATAGATAAACATTTAAAAAAGGAAGAAAACAATGATGAATCAGGTGCGGAGGGTGAATCGAGTCAAGGCCAGAAAAACGAACCTGATATTGAGAAAATTAATATTGATGATGGTGCATATGGTATGAAGATAATAAATAATTTGAGAAACATTAATAATTATTATGAAAGTGATATGGAAGGATCTCGGACAGTTTATTTTGACGAAATTATCAATGTAGATCAATTAGATTTGAAAGGTGGAGCAATGGGTGGTAAGAAAAAATATAGTAGTTTTATTAGTGTTGATGGATTGAGGATTGAGGTTGGATTTCTAATTCAGCCAAATTTATTTGAAGGTGTCAAATATGATATGCCTAAGTCTGGCCCTTCAAGATATCCATCTTTTATGCATAAAAATAAATACGGAAAATATGCTGGGGGTGCAGTAAAATATCGAATAGAATGGGGACAATTTTTCATACATATTTTAGTTAATTCATGGTCTGATAAAGCAGCAAATAAAAGAGATGAAATACAAAATTATCTAAAAGGTAATGATCCTATAAACAAACGAAGTGAATTGTAGAGCTTAATATGAATGTCAAATGAAAGTTTTGTTTTCTATAAAAATAATTTTAGCAGCATTTTCATTATTGTACTCTTACGGTGATAATGTGAATGATAGCTATACACCCGAAGAAATAGCTTGTAAAATATTTAAAGAGCACATCTTTAGAAAGTTATATATGGGTGATAAATCTAGTGATTTCATAATAGATGAAAATCATGGAGTTATAAATAGTTTTCTTGATGATTATGAAAAAGGCCTGGTAGGTATTTACCATGAAGGAAAATCGAGTAGTAGTTATTCGAAACCATACATGGATTCTGTTGCATTGTTTTTAGCTGCAAGTGAAGGAGCTATTTCACAATGGGAGATAGATGAATTAAAAGAACTCCATCAAGCCTATCAAAAGTGTTTTGCAAGTAATAATGATTGTATAGCAATTTGTGATATGGAAGATTTTAAAAGTTTGGATGGTATTAATCAGGCTAAAGAAGTAAATCGGAATTATTATTTCATTAAACTGAACAAACATATCAGATCAAATTCCAGTATTTATGTTCAGATTGAAATTCATAATTATTATAATGAAGGATTTGATGTTTATGTTGTTTTAAATGGTTCAGATAATAGTTTCCTGAGATACTTCATAAACCGTTTTTAAACCCCCGCTGTTTGGAGTCTACAAGACTTCAAACTATAAATGAAAAGCAGGAACCCTGCCTTGTCGGCAGGCAGGTGTGTTCCGGTCAATGAGCAGAGGAGAAGGAAATGAAGAAAAGAAATCAGCGAATACAAACGACAAAGATTTTTATAGAAGAAATTGTCTGCACGATGATTGGTATAATTATGGGATTAACATGATTTTTTATAGAAGAAACGATGTATAGTAAGGTGAAGTATTTATTGGTTTTTATAATGGTTGTGGGTTTCTGTCAGGGATATGCCCAACATGCAGAAACCACCGAACCTGCCCAAAGCGGAGTAGCAAAAGATATCCAATACGTACAGGAAAAAGGAGAAGAGCTACAAGGAAAGGTTTTTACCAGGATCGATTCTCTTTCTAACAAATCGGCAAATCTTCTACAAACCACCACAGACAGTCTAAACAATCTGTCGGAGGCAATCGAAGGGATAGTCCAAAGCAAAATAGACTCCTTGCATCAAAAGCTCAATGAAATCCAGAGCAAAGGAAATCAACAATTATCCAATGTCACAGAGAAGGCAGATAAGATCACAAGGAGAATTGATTCACTTCAAAATGTATTGTCTAATAAACTGCAATTGGATAAGCTCAGTAAATATACAGATGCCATTCCGGGAGCAGATGGAATAGACAAACTGCAAATTCCCGAACTCAACAGCAAATCAATTCCCGGATTAGAGAAACTTTCCTTGCCAGAAATGGGAGACCTCAAAATCGGAAAAATAGGCGATCTAAAAAATACCGATTGGATCAAGTCCGAACTACCAAGCTATCAAATACCCAGCGAAGTCAAAGAATACACAGAACTCCTCAAAGACCCCTCAAACATCGATCAGGCCATAGACAGCAAAGCAGCGCGGATGTCCGAGTTCCAAACTCTCAATAATGAAACCAAAGAACTGGCAGCTATGAAAGGCCTCCCCGAAAGCATGCTGGCAGACCTCAAGCGTTATCAGGATGCACAGGTCTTGAAAGCGGAAGCCAAAGAAGTGACCATAAAAAAAGCCACGGATTATTTTGCAGCGCATCAGGATAAACTCTCCCAGGCCCAGGGCATGATGAGCAAACTCAAAAAGAAATACTCCTATGTGCCCGACTCCAGAGACCTGAGCACGGCCGTCAAGGCGACTTCCCTAAAAGATGAACCCTTAAAAAAACGCCTGGTCTTTGGCTTAGGTTTTCAAATCCAGCGCACCAACCCGATCAGTGTAGATTTCTCGCCAAACTTGTTGTACAAGTTTAATAAGTTGTTCTCAGCCGGCATATCGGGGACTTACCGTGCGAGTCTGGGCATTGAGAATAATTCTTCTGTCGCCGTCAATACTACAACTGATGTGTATGGCGCAAGCGCCATAGTTCAACATAAACTCTCCTTCGCTGGAGCTTCGGTGAGCAAGGTTTTGAAAGGTTTTTTCGGCCATGGCGAATTCCAGTACCTCAGCACACCGATAGTCAATCCCAATCCAACTACAGACCTGCCTGCCCGCTCATGGAATGAAGGCCTTTTACTGGGCATCGGCAAGCAAATGAACTTCTCCAAAGCCCTGAAAGGCCAGATCATCTTCACCTACGATTTTCTACACACCGCCGCAAGCCCCAGTCCTAAAGCATGGAACATCAAGTTTGGCTTTCAGTTGGGGGAGTTTAGGTTTAAGGATATGCGGTTTTAGCCCGGATAATCCGGGGGATAATTATTGAGGAAAGCTTCTTTAGC
>CAYREN010000485.1:0-3819 GCA_964423255.1 uncultured Roseivirgaceae bacterium
ACAAATCAATTGTATTGTTAGGCCATAAAAACTATTACCCCAAATTTGGATATTTTCCAGCAGACAAATTTGGAATTGAATTTCCATTCGATGTCCCAAACGAAAATTGTATGGCAATCGAACTAATAAAAAATGGGCTTAAGGGAGTTACTGGAAAGGTTAATTACCCAAGTGAATTCTTTGAGTAAAAGAAAATACGCCATAGGGAAAATAGAATAATCAATAAATTCGAGGTAAGCCCACTTCACACTACAGCATACGAAAAAATTAAAATATTCGATAATAACCAGAAAGTGAACCCAAAAGAGCGATCAAAGAATAATTAGAATTTTACCTCTTGCCTTTTGTCGATTAAAAGAAAGAAAAACTTCTTGGTGCAAATCTGAATGTTCTAAATTATTACCATATTTTTACTGGAATATTTTTTCTCTATTACATTCTATTTACTTATTTTCCCTGTTAAATAAACATTTATTTGTGCCCAAAATCAGAATACTCGCGACCGAAGATGATCCCATTCATGAAGAGAAATTAAGGATGACAATGGATCTGCTGAAGTATGATTTAATTGATGTAATAGCTGATCCGCACCAGGTAATTCCTGTAATAAATGCGACAAACCCCGATATACTTTTGATGGATATTGATTTGAATAGTGATATTTCCGGAATTGAACTCTCCAATAAAATCAATGAGTTATTCGATATTCCTATTGTTTACCTAACGTCCTTCCAAGACACAAAAACCTTTATTAAAGCCAAAAAAACACATCCTGCAGCATATATCACCAAACCTTACAAAACCAATGAACTGCAAAGGAGTATTGAATTGGCAGTCTTTAGCAAAGAAAGAAATGATGCAGTTTCACCAATTCCCAATATTGTAAATTATACAAACCATTTATTTATTAAAGACGGGTCATCATTAATTAAAGTGTTGCTTTCGGAAATAGCGTTAATTGAAGCATATGATAAATATTGCTACATACATACTGCGAACAAAAAGTTTATGCTCAAAGAACGATTAAAGAATATTGCAGAGCACCTACCAGATCACCTTTTCATTCAAGTCCATAGATCTTTTATTATAAACATGGATGCGATAGATTCTATTCGTTTAACTCAGAATAAACTATCAGTTGGTGGAAAGAATATTGGAATAGGCAAAACTTACAAACAGGCTTTTCTTTCAAAAATTAATACTCTTGGATAAAAAATCTTTTACATTGCTACTCAAATGATTTTATCAGATAAAATAAAAAGAATACCCGCTCTCACAGATTTTGTTTTTTGGACTGCTACAGCAGGAAATGATAATATTGCCAAAATGGCAAGAGTATCAGCATTCGTTGTACAAGATGACGGTGAGCGTATTACTTTTTTTCTTCCTACTCAATTGTTTAATGTGATAGAGCCTACCTTAAAAAAGGACTCAAATATCAGTTTTTTAATGATATCTCTAAATGATTTCGAGTCATATCAGGTGAAAGGAAAGTATTTGCATCATAAAAATTGTTCTGAAGAAAATATCGATTTTTATAGGCTGAAAATAATGCGAGTGATTGATATCGCAAATGGCATGGGTTTAGGTGGCAACGGCCTCTTTGGCTATTTGCTTAAGCAACCAAGCGTTGCATTAACCATGCACTGCACTGAAATGTACGAACAAACACCAAAGCCAGGTACAGGAGGAATAATTATTGACTAAGGTTTTATGAAAAATACAATAACATCTGATATGTTGCCCGCTTTTCAAGGTGTAATCCCACCAACACTATCCACGGTATCTGCCAATGAAATTCCAAATATTACCTACATTTCGCAAGTGCATTACGTTGATGCAAAACATGTGGCCATTTCTCGACAATTTTTTAATAAAACCTGGAAAAACATTGATGAAAATCCCAGATTTGTTGTTGCTGTTACATGCCCTGAATCATTTACCGTTTGGAAATTAATCCTGAGTTATGTTGAAGAAAAAACAGATGGGCCAATCTTTGAGGAAATGGATATGATTCTTAAAGCGATTGGTTCAATGCAAGGACTTGAAGACGTATTCAAATTGCAATCTGCAGTTATTTGCAAAGTTGATTCTATTCAAACTTTAGTGCTCAATGGAAAAATCAGTTGACCTTTTATCAAAAGAACTCAAAGAAGAAAAAAGAAAAAATGAGCTATTGAGAGATGTTTCTTTGGTACTGGGAGATCTTTCTTCACTAAAGGAAAAACTTAACAATATTTTGGCTTTATTGGACAATAAATTCAATTTAAAACACACCATTTTATTATTTCCATCAAAAAACAATACAGTCCTTAATGTGTTTGCCAGTAGGGGTTTTGATAATGCCGGAATTGGTATTGAGGTGCCATTTAACCACGGTGTTGTTGGTGTAGTGGCAAGTAATAAAAAAAAATTGAGAGTTTCTCGTCTATCACAATACCGAAGATACGCCAATGCCTTTCAAAAAAATAAGGATAGCAATTTGGTAACCATCAAGATTCCCCGACTAGAAAATGCTGAAAGTCAAGTGGCTCTGCCATTGATGGCTAATAATGAACTTGTAGCTGTATTGTCCTGCGAAAGTAAAGACATTCAATTCTTTCATCAATCAGATGAAGATCTATTGATGACGCTGTCACAACAAATTGCTTTATCTATCCAAAACTCAATTGTCTTCGAACAATTGGAGGAACGAGTAAAACGGAGAACGGAAGAACTGGAAAACCTCAATAAAACAAAAGATCGTTTATTTTCCATCATTGGGCACGACCTTAAAAGTCCGATTTCAGCGTTGGAGGGAATAGCAGAATTGTTTCAGTATTATAATAAGGAAGGAAAGCTCAGCAAACTAAAAGATTTAGGCCCCAAAATTAGTTACACTGCAAAAAACGTAAATCAATTGCTGGATAATTTATTGAATTGGTCGATGAGTCAACAACAAGGTCTTATTTGCTCACCACAAGACATTAACCTCTACCAACTGATACAAGAAGTCCAACATCTCTTTAATGATTTGTTAGAATCAAAAAGGATTTATTTCATACAATCAAAGGATAACAAGGCAATCGCTTTTGCAGATTACAATATGATGTTTAGCGTGTTGAGAAATGTGATAAGTAATGCCATTAAATTTACTCCAGAAAGCGGTAGCATAGATGTAAACATAGCTCCTGAAGGTGAAAATATAAAAATCACAATCGCAGATACAGGAGTTGGCATTCAAAAAGAAAAAATTGAAGACTTGTTTTTACTTCAGGAAAACAAGAGCACGTTAGGCACAAACAGAGAAAGGGGTACCGGCTTGGGTTTAGTGCTCGTCAAAGAATTTGTACAGCTGAATAACGGCAGTATTAATATAACCAGCTCAAACCAAGGCACAATCGTTGAATTGTCCCTGCCTAAAAAACAGTAATTTTTTCATTCCTCTTCTCAAGCCGTTCACTCCTTGTTCTGCGTCTCTCATTCCTTTTTTTTAGATCCATTCATTATTTTGATAATATTTGATTCAACAATTAGTCATTCACACTAATCTATTTACAAACCTTTAAACAAAAAGAAAATGGAAACAACTATTGAAACGCAAATTAACCCTTCCAAAATTATGCAAGTAGGCATGGGGTTTTGGGCATCAAAAACATTGCTGACCGCTGTTAAAATGGGACTATTTACACACCTGGCAAAGGGAGTGTTATCTGGAGAGGATATTAAAAACAAACTTGACCTACACGAAAGAGGACTCTATGATTTTTTAGATACGCTGGTAGCACTGGGCTTTTTGAATAGAAATGGTATAAAAGAAAACGCATTGTATAGCAATGC
>CAYREN010000486.1:0-3816 GCA_964423255.1 uncultured Roseivirgaceae bacterium
CAGAATAAACCAATATTTATAGATTTCACAGGTCATGGATGTGTAAACTGCCGTGAAATGGAGGCAAGAGTTTGGTCTGACCCTGAAGTTCTCCGAAGATTAAATAATGACTTTATTTTGGTAGCACTTTATGTTGACGACAAAACAGAACTTCCAGAAATGGAGTGGTACACGTCTGATTATGATGGTAAAGTAAAGAAAACTATCGGCAAGCAAAATGCAGATCTTCAAATAAGAAAGTTTAATAACAATGCTCAACCATTTTATATCATAATGAATTTTAATGAAGAAATACTCATTGAGCCTAACTCTTACGACTTGAGTATTGACAATTTTATTTCATTTCTTGAAGCCGGAAAGACTTCATTTACTTCAAATATTCACGATTAGTAATATTTAAGCTAAAAATATTAGCTAAAAATGCTTATAATAGAATAAATTTATTAACTTTTGCGCTGTATATTACATTCAATAGAAATATTGATAAGTTAATCATTACTCGCACAGATTATTAAAACACAGAATGGCTAAGCTCAAAAACATTATTAAGCAACTTTCAGAGGAAGACTTTGTAGCAATTTATGATTCACTCATAGAGAGTAGTGCAGATAAATCTGCTTATCTCCTCCAGGCAATGCGTGAAAAACAAAGGTCTGACTATAAGATAATGGAAGAATTGGATGTAAATACCAATGCTTACTATACCTTAAGATCCAGATTAAACCAAAAAATCGAGGAATATCTATTACAACAAATGGAGAATCCTCGTACTGATATTCTTAAAAAAGTTGCCAATATTAATGAGATAATTTTTACAAAGAAAAGAGCTATTGCTGTAGCTACTCTTAAAAAACTTGAAAAAGAATTGCTTGATTATGATTTATCAAATGAATTGACCATTGTTTACAAGTTTTTGAAAAAATTGCATATCAATACTGCCGATTACTTTAACTATTCTCAACTTTACAATAAACACGTTGCATACACATTGGCGGTAGATAAAGCTGAGGATTTGTTAGCAGAGTATTTCAAGAAATATGGAAATTATTCACTTTCAGGAGATGAATCATCAAAAATGGAATTGATGCTCATGAGTAAGGAAATGAATAATGTGTGCAGCTTATACAAATCACACAGACTATACGTCTATCAGAGTTGCGTGAATATTTATCATAGGCTCTATGTGGAAAAAGAAGAAACAATGGTAGATGATCTTGAGCCGATTGAAGATATTATTGTTAATGTACAAAAGATATTTGAAGATTACAGCCTCGATTCGATCTACTACCATTTAAGAATAGTATTTGAATATCTCAAACTTGAATATTACGATCACTATAAAGTATATCGAAAAGCAGAAAACTATTTCGAAGAAGTAAATGATTCTTGTGCTGATCTACTGTCAAATTATACGCTATTTACAAATCCTGCTCAATTCTTGCTTACAAAAATAAAACGTCATGTGCGAATTGGGACAGTTGAGGAGATGTATGATGAGAACGAAGGAATATTCCATGAATATGAACCTGACAAAAATGACGTTCCGAACTACGTAACCTATGTTATTTACAGATCTCTTTCATGTTATTATAAGAAAAAATATGATGAGGCAGCAAGGTGGGTAAATAATCTACTTAATGAATTGAGCTTAAAAAAGTTCCCATCTGCTCAACTTGAAGTGAAAACAGTATTGGCTCTCCAATATTGTATGGTTAGGGACTATGATTTATTCAATCAATTGATCAATAGCATTCAAAGACAAATAAGGTTAATGGGCAAAGACGACTGCGAGCATGTGGTAATATTTACCAAAATCCTTAAAATTTCAATCAGTGATTCCAAAAAGAACAAGAAGTCAAAAATTGAAAGTCTTGCTGATAAGATTAAGAATATTGAGTTGGATTATTTCACTCCAACTCTTTTAGTAAAAATAGACGATGATTTTATAAATACCCTAAGTAGAGAGTAAAATCTAGAAAAATTAAATTTCTAATTTTTCTAGATTTTCCTGACTTAATGGCTTATTGATATATTTCTTTACGTAGGCATATTCCTTAGACTTATTCACATCTTGAGGATTAATTGAAGATGTAAGCATAACTATTTTACACTTTGATTTTGTGGAATCCTGAAGCTTTTCAAATTCATCAAGAAATTGAAATCCATCCATCAAAGGCATATCTATATCCAGAAAGATAACGTCAGGTAAAATCTGAGAAGAAATATCTTCCAGCTTTTCAATATTCTTTAGAAACTCAATAGCACTTCGCGCCCCTGTATGGGTATAAATATGCTGGGTAATACTTGCAGCTTCAATCATTTTTTGATTGATCAAATTATCGATTTCGTTATCATCGATTAGCATTACCGAATAGAAGTTATTTTCGTCTGTGTTTGACATCTTTTTTTATTTACAAAATGCTACTGAATAATTATGTTGTGATATTAATTTATAAAAAGTCACTTTTTAGTTATGCTTTTACCAAACTTTATGTAACTATTATTTTTAAGTGTTGTCAAAGCTATGTGAATAATATATTTTTTCAAATTAGGATGTATTTAGATTAAGTAAGGTTTAATTTGAAAATTAATACAATACAGTAATTGTGCACATATAATTGTTTCATTTTTTAGTCAAAACCGAATTTGCTGATTGATTCGGCCCCTTTCAAATAAATCATATCAAAGCATGTTTTAATTGATATTTAAGTTATTCGTATAGGTCAATAAGTTATTTTTTACTCAATTAAAGTTTGAAATGGACAAATGGATAAAAAAAAAGAGCTTGAATTTAAATTCAAGCTCTAAATATTTTTCTAAAATGATATTAGTAGTTAAGCTTCAATCGGATCTATTGAAACAAAAGATCTATTTTTTCTTCCTTTTTTAAACTTGACATGACCATCAATCAATGCAAATAATGTATGATCTTTTCCCATTCCAACGTTTTCAGCAGGATGGTGAGTCGTTCCTCTTTGCCGAACTAATATATTACCTGCAATAGCGACTTGACCTCCATAAATTTTTACACCTAAACGTTTACTTTCAGATTCTCTTCCGTTTCTTGAACTACCTGCTCCTTTTTTATGTGCCATTTGTAGATTATTTTATATCCTGTATTAGTACCTTAGTAATTTGCTGTCTGTGACCGTTCTTTACCCTATATCCTTTCCTTCTTTTCTTTTTGAATACAATCACTTTGTCATCTTTTTGATGGCTCAGTATTTTACCGGTCACTTTTAGTCCCTTGATGTTTGGAGTACCAACTTTTATTTTGCCATCATTATCAATAAGTAATACTTGTTCAAATTCTACTTTATCACCTTCTTTTCCTTCTATTAATGGCGTATAATAATATTTGTCCTTTTCTACTTTTACCTGTGTTCCAGCTATTTCAACTATTGCGTACATTTCAATTTATTTCGTTACGGTCTTACTGAACCGAAAAATGGAACGCAAAAGTATTAGAATAGTTTCAAAATAACAAATAATCTATAATCAAAATCAGTATCGTATTCGAAATACTAATTATATGATAAAAAGAGATAATACGGCATTGTATATTTGAATCTGTCTACGATTTAATCATTTAGAGCCCAGTCACTTTCACTGCGCCTATAACTATATTTTGGCACATCATTATGGGATTTTATCAAGAATAAATCATGAAATAAAATGGTCCTTGTAAAAGGAAAATAAAATATTAATTTTGTGGCCCTTTAACAATAGTTGCGCACGTGGTGAAATTGGTAGACACGCCAGCTTGAGGGGCTGGTGCTCTCACGGGCGTGGAGGTTCGAGTCCTCTCGTGCGCAC
>CAYREN010000487.1:0-3805 GCA_964423255.1 uncultured Roseivirgaceae bacterium
GATCCTTTCGACCTAAAGAGATATTCGTTATTTGGCTGACCTCGGATTGTTATTCCATCCATCACAATGACCTTTGCTTCCATCATAATCAAAAGATCAATTTTCTGTTCTTTAAAATATTTCAAAGGGATAATTTGTCTATCAAATCCAATAAATGTTATCACAAGTGTATCATTTTCATGGACCATCATCTCAAATATCCCTCTTTGATCAGAAACACTGCCTACATGGGCAATCTTTGCATAGATATGTACGCCCATCAATAATTCATCATTTTCTGAATTCATTACCAAGCCTTTGAGGGGCTTGAGTTTATCCAAAGATTGCTCTGCATAAGCTAGTATATTTATACTCAATACCATGCAGATAATAATCAGGTATTCATAAAATGTTTGATGAAATATATTTTTCAATGGATAATTGATCGTAGTCTCAAATCTCGAAAACCTCTTCCCAAAATAATAATTTTAAAAGTTAATTTTTGTTAACGAAATATTGTTCAAAGTAGCTGGGTTTCACAGTACTTTTTACTTAGTGTAATAAATAGCTATTTCATAGACCACAGCCATACCCCTATTTATTTTAATCCATGAGCTGAATAAACTACCCCAACAACATACTCTGCTCCTTCTCTAAAGTATACAAACCATTAATGGATACGCAAGTGTTTATTTATTGCTGGAATTTCGAACTATCAATGATATACTGAATTCAGGGGCATGCACAATTGCCTCATTGGTTATTTAAATCTCGTTGCTAAAATTGCAAATTTCTCTTTCAGTTTAATTTTAATATTTGCATAATTATCGTCCTCTGCAAGGTTTTGTTTTTCCAGTGGATCATTTCCGGTATGAAACATCCACTCATAATCAGTTTGACGGTCTATAAAGTGAACATATTTCCAATCTTTAGTGACAATTCCTTCGGAGCGGGGCAATGTTTCATATTTAAAAAGATGCTCAAATAAGAACTCTTTTCGCCAGGGCGCATTTTTTTGATACAGAATATTTCGTACATTTTTACCCTGCATTGTTTTCGGTATGTTTATTCCCGCATAATCCAAAATTGTAGGTGCAACATCAATATTTAGTACCATCATGTCGTTTGATATACCTTTTTGTTCATTTGATACCCTTGGATCATAAATAATAAATGGTACACGAATGGATTCTTCATGGACATACCATTTTCCTGCCATTCCGTGGTCAGCAAGGTAAAAACCATTGTCACCCATGAGCATAATGACTGTATTTTTATCCTTTCCTGTTTCTTTTAAAAATTTTCTTATCCTTCCAATCTGAACATCTACACCGTAAATCAGACGATGATACCCACGCAATGAATGCTGATATTTTTCCGGAGTATTAAATCGTATTCCCCATCGGATGCGCGCCTCATTGTTGTTCTTAAAGAATTCCGGATATTCATGCCAAAAACTTGAATCGGCTGTTGCCGGCACGGGAAAATTTTTGTTCTTATATTGATCTATATAAGTGGAATCAAATAAAAATTGATTTGGGTTTCCATCCTGGCAGTGTGGGGCTTTGAAGCTCACCGACAAGCAGAAGGGCTGGTCACTATGTGAATTCTCCAAAAATTCTAACGCTTGATCACCCATAATTTGTGTTAAGTGCAAATCATTTCCTAAGCTGTCCTTATGCCAGTATTTTCCCTGTTTGGCGAAACAAGCCCAGTAATCGTATTGATCTGCCGGAGAATCCATTTCATCTCCAATACCGTATTTACCAATGAAGCCAATTCTGTACCCTGCCTTCTTCAACTGCATAGGGTAGGTAAACTGATAGGCACTGTCGGTAAAATGTGTTTTGAAATCAACTATGTTGTGCCTGCGGGCGTATTGTCCGCTAAGGATACTTGCTCTGCTGATGGCACAAATTGGTGTGGTGACATAAGCATGTGTAAACTTCACCCCTTCTTTTGCCAGCCTATCCATTTCCGGGGTATTAACATCAGGATTGCCCATACAACTCATCGTATCCCAACGCTGATCATCGGTCAATAAAAAGATGATATTTGGACTATGGACCTTTTTTGTCGCACAGCTAAAAGAAACTATTATGGATAAGAGTATTATAGGAAGTTTATTCATCTGACTGAAAATATTTATTTTTCTGCATTATATTTTATTGAACCGAATTGAAAAACATCTGATTCGGTCCTTGCATTTGCCATGAGATTTTTCATTTCGTTAAGTATTTCAGAATTAGATTGAGCAAGATCAACTTCTTCTCCCGCATCATCTTTCAGGTTATAAAGTTCATAGGGAAGTACAGGTTTGGCATTCACATTATATTTCACAATTTTCCAGTCTCCTTTGCGCAATGCCTGACGTCCACCACGTTCATGAAATTCCCAGTATAAATAATCATGTTGTTGTTGTTGCTTCCCAAGAAGTGTCGGTAAAAATGAAATCCCATCAATATGATCAGGGATTTTTACACCGACAATGTCAGATAAAGTTGGCATTACATCCCAAAACGCTGATACATGATCTGTTTGTTTCCCCGGATTAACTATTCCAGGCCAACGTACAATCATTGGCACTCTTATGCCTCCTTCATACAAATCTCTCTTGTATCCTCTTAGTATTCCATTGCTGTTAAAATAATCAGGATCCGCTCCTCCTTCTTTGTGAGGCCCATTGTCTGAGGTAAAAATGATAATTGTATTTTTATCCAATCCAAGCTCTTTTACCTTAGCAACTATTTCCCCTACCTGGTCATCCAAATAGTTAATCATTGCAGCAAATGCAGCGTGTGCCTCAGTTTGAGAACCATATGGTCCCAATTTTAATTGGACACCATCATCAACACCATCATAAATTTTTTCCGGCATATATTTTCCACGGTATTTCTCCATATAACTTTCGGGTGCAAAAAGTTCAGCATGAGGAATCGCCGATGGGTAATACATAAAAAACTTGTTGTCCTTGTTATCATCAAGAAACTTAAGCGCTTGTTCATGGATTTTTTCCGGTGCATAGACCTTGCGGTTTGCACCTTCATTTCCCTTCATTATAACCTTCTCCTGATTGTGCCAAAGATAAAATGGGTAATAATTATGAGCCAAACGCTGGCAGTTATAGCCATAAAATTCGTCAAATCCCTGATTACCTGGTTCTCCTTCTGAGCCTGGAAAACCAAGCCCCCATTTCCCAAAAGCACCTGTTACGTATCCGGCTTCTTTAAGCATTTCGGCAAGTGTAAAGGTTTCAGATGGTAGAGGCCATTGCCCCTCAGGTTTTATTTCATGATTTCCTCTTACAGGTGTATGCCCGGTATGCATACCCGTCAAGAGGGAAGAACGGGAAGGTGCGCAAACCGTAGATCCGGAATAATGCTGTGTGAATATGATGCCCTCTTCGGCGAGTTTATCAATGTTAGGAGTAGCAAATTTCTGTTGCCCAAAACAGCTCAAATCTCCATAACCAAGATCATCGGCAAGAATGTAAATAATGTTAGGTCTAGATGGCTCCTCTCTAACTTCCTTTTTTTCATTCGAGCAACTAATATTCAATAAAATGAGCGCGAAGACGATTATATAATATTTCATAATTTTATCCTTGTTATTAGTTTATTCTAAAATTGATTATGCTCCCAGTAAGACTTAGAGAGTGTACTAAAAAAACATCTACGCCCTCAAACATTTGTAGAAAAAGCTGCGGCTTTTCTTTTGTCACCCATTCAAATACATCAACTGACTCCGGATGAACAGTATGATAAATAGGACTAACATGAGTCATCGCTGCTATGTCGTACAATTTAGTTTTATTACGCATAGAATC
>CAYREN010000488.1:0-3783 GCA_964423255.1 uncultured Roseivirgaceae bacterium
TTATCGCCTTCCTTATCTAATTTTACAAGAAATGGGCAATCTGTATATCTTTTTACATAGTCAATGAAATATGGAACTGGATTGTCAACATGATATTCTTTTAGGATCACATGCGTTACAGCCATCCAGAATGCTCCATCTGAACCTGCGTGTGCAGGAATCCATTGGTCGGCATGTTTGGCTACCATGCTGAAGTCCGGTGACATAACCACAGTCTTGGTGCCATTATGCCTGGCTTCAGAAAAGAAGTGAATGTCTGGTGTTCTGGTCATGCCGAGGTTAGCTCCCATACAAACGATGTATTTGGACATGTACCAATCAGCGCTTTCGCAAACATCGGTTTGCTCTCCCCATATTTCAGGGAACGCATTTGGTAAGTCACAATACCAATCATAAAAACTTAAATTTACACCACCCATTAGTTGCAAGTATCTTGATCCGGCAGCATAACTCATCATGGACATGGCGGGAATTGGAGAAAATCCAACAATCCTGTCTGAGCCATATTTTTGTATAGTATAAATATTCGATGCAGCAATCAATTCCATCAATTCGTCCCACCGCACTCTTCTAAATCCCCCTTTGCCTCTAGCTCTTTGATATCTATGCCGTTTTACAGGATCAGACTGGATTCTCTCCCAGGCTTTCACAGGATTACCATCACATGCAGTCTTAGCCTCTCTGTACAAATCAATTAATGCACCTCTTACTATTGGATATTTTACTCGAATCGGACTATATAAATACCATGAATATGATATGCCACGCTGGCAACCTCGGGGCTCATACGGAGGTATTTCTTTATTGAACTGTGGATAATCAACCTGCTGTAATTCCCATACTACGATACCATCTTTTACATGGATAGCCCAGGAACAACCTCCCGTGCAATTAACTCCATGCGTACTTCGTACAACCTTATCATATTGCCAACGGTTTCTGTAAAACTCTTCCCATTTTCTTGTCTTCGGTGAAATTATATCTTCTATCCAACTCATTCTGTGTTGATTATTATTTTCGATGATTAATTAATTGCTTTGATTTGACGATCAAATATTTCCTTTTTTACAGACTCCTTCTTTCTGTTAGACCAGAAAAAATAAATAAATACTAGCCAAACCACCAAGCCAATCGGGCTATACATCAAGAATACATTATCCATGCTGTTGCCAATTTGTGTGCCTGATTCCTGGTCCACATATTGTAAAAAAGCCTTGAGCTTAGCTATTTCTTCTGGATTGATGTCTTTATCTTTGAATGCGCTTGCCATAGCCGGGAATGGTGGGGAACCTAAAATGGCCCCTACGCCCGCATCTCCCATTCTTGAATATACTGTAGTTAGATCTTTTGCTAAAAGCCCTCCGCTAATGATCGCATCATTCGCTATATTGTGGCAGGTAATACATGACGAACCACCATTGGCCAGACTTGCAGATCCATCAAACAAACTCGCTCCATCGGATATGGCTTGCTGCAAAGAATCTTGAATGGCCTCAATAACCTTGCTATTAGACTTCGCTTCTATAGAATGAAACAGATATAAAACTATGATTAACTGAGCCACTCGACAGACCCAACATTTCCTTTTCATGTTGATGAGTTTAAGAAAAGTAGATTACTATATTTCATCTAAAAATCAGCAATGCTCATGTTGGATAAAATGATATAGATCATAGTCTGATATATCTAATCTCATGTGACCCATTTGAATACTCTTATACTATTGATTACCAGAATATTGTTATTAGATCATAAAAAGATATAATTGATTAATAATGAAAGAGGAGACGAAGAAAAATAAAATCTGAACTCAGAATTTGAATGATTTGCAGATTACTACATCCCAATTCACTAGTTAACCTAAATAATTCTTAGGATAATTATTGATAAAATCAAAATACCCTCCTTACCGAAGAGGTAGGGAACGGATTTATATTTCGCAGATAATTTCCCCCTCATTTTTTAGGCATTCGTTTTTACTAAAATATCACTGTTAATATCAGATAATCAAATCCTTGTTTACTGTATCGTATTCTCCTATAAAATATTGAGGTTAAGTTTTTGATAATGTTAAGAGTAGAGCTGTCTTAATCTTTTTTAAGGCCAAATCTGTAACCCACAAAAAATTTGAAATTTCCATGCCCAACCTGAGTTGCTAATTTTTTGTCAATTCTGATATTATATGCATCACCAACCAGCTGTACACCTCCAAAAAATCTTCTGGCATTATAGCCAATAGAATTCATACTTCTTAAGCCAAGAAACATATGCGTCATGAACCGTTCTCTAAATACTGTCTGATAATCCCCCATATTTATACCAATCCCCGGGAATAAGCTAATTGTTAAGAAGAAATGTTGCTTTAATACAAAAGTATATATGTAGCCAAAATTTGCTGACAAACTAATTGAATTGAGATCTTGAAGATGCAGCATTTCATTGAAACTATCTTGTACTTCAACGGGAACTACAGTAGAATCTGCACCCATAACAAATAAATTAAAACCACCACCTATCACAAAACTACCAGCACTCTTGCGCTGCAATTCATTGAGGATAAAAGGAGCCTTCAAAGAAAAATTATCATAGTTAAACGCAAATAAATATTGGAAACCCAAATAAACAGTTCTGATATCTTCACGTGTCGATGTGACTGGAAGCTCGGGCAGTGCGACGCCTGAAAAATTCTTCAATTGATAACCGTAATAATACTTTAATGTTGCAGTGATAATATGCTTGCTACTAAATACGTTTGCTCGAAAATCTAAAAACTTACTGTTATTAAAATTTGATACCTCTTTGATGCCAACATTTAATGCCAAATCAAATGCAAACCATTTATAAGCTAATCCAAGACCAATATTCAATTGCCTGTCGGGGCGATATCTGATGCTGGAATTTTTATCTCTATCAATAATTCTGAAAAAGTTGAACTTGTTTACGGCAATGAGCTTTACCGTAAAATCTTCACTGTAATTGGCGATATAAGTTGTATCATGATTTTTGTACATCAGATATTTCCCAAATTGCTCAATCTTTAACAATAGGCTGTCCGGATAAATATTTTGTGCTTTGATTTCTTGTAATCCCGAAAGGAACACGATAAGAAATAAAACTATTTTACTGAATTTTATTTTGAAGAAAATATTCATAGTTACCTTAAAACTATATCGTTATTTTTGTTTAGGTTGAATTAAAATAAAACTAAGTACCGGAGAAAATATATATAACTTCTTATTTTAATACAATTTCAAATCTTGAACCCATGCTATTAAATAAATTTATACATTCCAGTGTATTACTTAATATTTGTCTTTTTTATGGTTGCTCAATATATGAAAAAGAGGATATTAATAATGAAAGCAAATCAATTTTTAAGCATCATATTATAACCAATGACCTTCCCGATAAACAAAATTCAAGATATGGTACTCCAGCGCTTGCCGATTTTGATAATGATGGAGATCTTGACTATGTGGTGTCTATTACCACAGACAAAGTATTTTGGTTTGAATATAAACAAGCTGACAATTGGGTTAGGCATGTGTTAGCAGAGATTCCAAGTGCACAATTGGGCGGCGTAGCCCATGATGTTGATGGAGATGGGTGGATGGATTTGGTTGTCGGAGGATATTGGTTTAAAAACTCTCAAAATCCCAAAGAAGAACTTTTTAAAAGGTATCAATATGATCCTGATATTCTAACGGAAATACATGACATAGTAGTCAGCGATATAGATGGTGACTCAATTGATGACATTTTAGTTCTTGGAGATCGTGAGGG
>CAYREN010000489.1:0-3781 GCA_964423255.1 uncultured Roseivirgaceae bacterium
AATGTAGAAGAATTAATTGCTACCATGGGAAGTATTAAGGATTTTCAGGCAGCTGAAGATGACACCGGTTTTACCTCCAATCTGGAAGATGTTGAAGAAGAAGAATTGATTGATGACCGTTCTGACTATCTATTTTCTAAAAGATTATATCGAGACAATAATCGAAAATTGGTAGCTGGAGTACTCTCTGGGATATCCCATTACTTCAATGTTGATCCACTGTGGATACGTCTGATATATGTGTTGTTATTTTTTGGTGTTTCAATATTACCTCCAGTTACCGGGTTTCTATTTCTTGCCTATATCGTTTTCTGGATCATAGTCCCTTCGTCTGATGATTTAAGAGAAGAAAAAAAGATAAAAAAGATGTTTCGAAATCCAGACGAAAAAGTTCTTGGAGGTGTAGCGAGTGGCATGTCTGCATACTTTGGAATTGATGTCGTCATCGTCCGTCTGCTGTTTTTCTTAACAATTTTCATGGCTGGGACAGGACTAATATTATATTTTATTCTATGGATTATTTTACCCGAAGCGAATACGCTAACTGATAAAATGGAGATGAAAGGTCAACCGGTTACGCTAAGTAATATTGAATTTAATATCAAGAAAAGTCTGAAAGTAAATGATGATGATGAAAATTTGCTATTAAAAATATTACTGTTCCCATTCAGAATGATAGCTGCATTATTTGAGTTTTTGTCCAAATCACTCGGTCCATTAATGTCGTTTATTGTGGAGGCGCTAAGAGTCGTATTTGGTGTAATATTAACCATAGTGGGAATTAGTGGAGTACTGTCAGTATTAATGCTATTTGGTGTAATAATCGGGCTTCTGGCAACAAATAATCAACTAAATGAATTTTATCATATTCCAATTGAAATAATCAAAAATGATATCTCAATATTACCAGCCGTAGCCTTGTCAATGGCTTTAATAATTCCATTTTTTTACCTGGCTATTCTTGGATTTATTGTCTTGATGAAAAAACAAGTACTAAACTCAAAAGCAAGTTGGTCAATACTGGCGATTTGGTTAATTAGTATGATTATTCTAAGCTTTACCATACCTATGTTTATAGCAAACTTTAAAGATAATGGTCGATTCACCACCGTAGACAGACTATCACTTTATGATAAAACAGCTATTCTAAGATTTAATGACATAGGAGAAGATGAATTTGATTTGGTTTCAATGAAAATTAGAAGTCATGATGATACAATTGTAAAACTCGAGCGGGAATACAGAGCCAGTGGAGCCACAAGGAAAAAAGCTGTAGAAAATGCCAAACTTATTGGATATGTAATTGATGTTCAGGACTCGATTATCACATTTGACTCGAGTATAGAATTTTCCAAAGATGCAAAATTCAGAAAACAACACATGGATATTACTTTGTATTTACCAATTGGGCAAAAATTTATATTGGACGAGGATATGAAATATCTTTTGGGTAGTTATATGTATAGAGCAGGATTTAGCAATAGTGATATGGGTCATAATGTATGGCAGTACCTTGATGATGGATTACATTGCGTCAGTTGTCCAGAGGATATTATAAACAATAAAAATAATACCGCTAACTGGGACATTTCCGGATTTCAGCGATCCTATGATATTGATAATTTTGATGAAATTGATATTAATACTGCTTTTAGAATAAATATCAAGCAAGGAGATAAATTCAATATTGTTATAGCGGGAGAGAAAAACAATGTTAATAATGTTGTAATTGAAAAATCTGGAAATGTCTTATCCATGGACTATAAAGATAATTCCGCTAAACACAATGATGAGCAAAAGAAAATCAAGGTTTTTATTATAATGCCAAATTTATCATCTGTTCAGCTTGGAAGTGCCAGTAGGGTGAGCATTTTCGGATTTAAACAAGATTTCTTGGATATCAGCCTCAGTGGAGCTGCATTTGCCAATCTTGAGGTCGAAATTAACTCGCTTAATGCAGATATCACAGGTGCATCAAAGCTTCAAATAAGTGGGACAGGAGAAAAATTTAGTGCTAATGTTTCTGGAGCTTCGACTTTAAACGCATATGAATTTAATGTAAATGAAACTGAAATTGAAACTCATAGCGCCTCCACAGCAAGAGTTTATGCCAAAGATCAATTGTTCATAGAAACTCATGGCGCTAGTACTGTTACTTACAAAGGAAATGCTGATGTTGAAATTGAAAAATCTGGAATTAGCAGTGTGAAAAAGGAATATTAATTATTACAATTAATATGTAAAATATCAATTTTATACGTTTCCTTACATCTGTCACTCATTTTTAGGCATATTTCTATTAAATAGCAATTTTTTTTGTTAATATTGCCTTAACATTAAGGTAATATACAAGATCGATAATATGAAAACTCAATATCAAAAATTAAACAAGTACGGAATTAATACAATGGTTTTTGGCAAATCAAAAAAGAAAGACTACCTAATTTTTTGGGTTATGATAGCCATGATATTTATTGTAGGAATGATATTTTAATTTTTACTAAATCATTATTCAATTTGGAATACCAATTCCTGATTTGGATAAAAAAGGGCCATTCATATGTATGAATGGCCCTTTTTTTGTTTCTTCCAAGATATTCGTGATACGATTTTACGAACGTCAATAAATAACATCCCTTAAGGCTTAATAACAAAGTTTGGATAATTTATTGCTACGATTCATTTAAAAGATAATTAGTCAATTGATCTTGATTCTAACTCCAAAGATTCTCTCCATATGACCAGCCGTCTCTCATTGGCTCTTTGATATATTTATTAAACTCAGGGTGATTAGTGATTTTCATATTTTTTGCATCATATTCAATACGCGTATCAAATCTTTGTGCCAATACACCCAGCAATATCATTTCTGTCAATTCTGCTGCATAATCAAAGTTTGAACCTGGCAATGGGCCATCACCTTTAATCGCCGCAATCCATTCTTCATGAGGTGCTTCTTCTGCGACTCTAGGAATAGTCTTTTTTGGTATTGAATTTGTGAATTCCAACCACTCTTCATCAGATCCCAGCAATCTGGGTTTATTAGGTCTCCCTCCTGTTGCCAATGATTTTTTAGTACCAGCCATGACCATACATGTACCTGGGACTTCATCAAATTCCCATTCGGGTCTGATTTCAGGTTGCAAACCCCCTTCATACCATTGAAGAGTAACCGGAGGTTTATTCCCTCTTTTAGGAAACTCAAATTTAAGATGTGTTTGATCTGGCATAAATCCATTACCAGATACCGGCCTCACAATTGATTCGACAGAAGTAGGCATACCCAAGTCCAATGCCCAGAATGGTGCATCTAAGGTATGACACGCCCAATCTCCCAAAAGTGCATTTCCAAATTCGTACCAACTTCGCCAAAACCTTGGCAAATAAAAATGACTATATGGCCTCTCTTTTGCAGGCCCAACCCAACTATCCCAATCTAAACCTTGGGGAACAGGCTCTCCGGCCGCTGGATAATTCTCGGGTTTTACAAAGTACCCATTTATATCATAGTTTGGACCGCCGAGCCATCCAAATACTTCTGTTACATCTCCAAGTACATCAGCTTCATACCATTCTTTTATGAATCGGATACCCTCTGTGGTATGCCCTTGATTTCCCATTTGACTTATTATATCATAGTGCCTGGCTGCTTTTTTCAATGTTCTCAACTGCCATATATTATGCGCCAGGGGTTTCTCGACATACACATGTATTCCCAACTCCATTGCAGCCATTGCAGCTGGAAAATGAGTATGATCTGGAGTTGAGATAACGACTGCAT
>CAYREN010000490.1:0-3779 GCA_964423255.1 uncultured Roseivirgaceae bacterium
AAACTTCTAATAGTTCATTTTAAAATTAATCGTCCAATTTATTATTTATATAGTGCAATAATTTAATTGCATTCATACTTAAACTTTAGCAGAGTTATTTTAATCAGTAATTCAACATATATTATAAATAAAGCTTTGTGTTGAAGAGAAGATTATTCTATATTTTAGAATGAGTATTCTGCATAAATTGCTTATAATAAAGGTGATATAATATCCATTTTATATACGCATCCGCAATTTATTCTTAATGATTAATTTGATTGCACCTTGATGACAAATGTTGGATACATAGTTATATAATCTTTGTAATCAGGTATTTTGGAATAAATAGTTTAAGTGATTGTTGAATAAATTCCATTATTAAAATTATCCAATTCTTAAGATATATTGATCAATCAAATCTTTTTTTAGGTTAGAAAATTCTAATATGAATTATGCCTTATAAAAAGAATAAATAGAAAATGGTATATTTTTATAGAAGTATTTGATGTTATATCTAACATCATTATTTTGTGCGCACCTAATAAATTATTAAAATAAAACAAAAGGCATTACGTACTCCTTTTAATTGTAGTGATTTTCCTTTGATAGGGATTTAATTGCTTGCTAGCTGCGATCTGTCTTCTGAAAGGGGCACAATTTTATATATAATACCTGGGTTTTCAACAGAAAAGTAAATATAACCATCAGGGCTCATTTCTACATTTCTTACTCTACCTATTCCTTTTGCCAACATGGTTTGATCAGTAATTTGATTACCAATCACCTTACAGAGATTGAGGTATTTATATCTTAAAGAACCAGCAAGAATGTTGCCTTCCCAACCTGGGTATTTATCACTATTAATAAAAGTCATGCCGCTTGGGGCTATTGAAGGAACCCAGAAAATCACTGGCTTTTTCATACCCTCCTTTTCTAACAATGATGTAAATATGGTGCCGTCATAATTTATTCCATAGGATATTATCGGCCAACCATAATTTAAAGATTTCTCAATAATATTTACCTCATCACCTCCCCTGGGCCCATGTTCATGTTCCCAAATAACTCCGGTTGTGGGATGCATAGCTAACCCTTGAGGATTTCTGTGTCCATATGAATAAATACTTGGCATTGCCCCCTCGGTTGATACAAATGGGTTGTCTTTAGGAATGCTGCCATCAGCATTAATTCTGTGAATTTTGCCATTGTGGCTTTCAAGATTTTGAGGATTTTCATCGCGAGCCCCTCGGTCTCCAACAGAAAAATATAGATATCCATTCTTGTCAAACTTAATTCTTGATCCATAATGATGTCTTTTTTTTGAGTAGGGAAGAGCTTCAAAAATAATTTTATTATCAGTTAAGGAATTTCCCTCAAGTTTTGCACGCATAATGGCCGTTGTACTTACTGTATCTTTTCCTTCTTCTTTAAAGGCAGAATAAGAAAGATAAATTAGTTGATTATCAATAAAATTAGGATGTAATTCGACGTCAAGTAATCCACCTTGGTTTAAGGCAAGCACCTGAGGAGTGTCAGATATTTTTATTAAGTTTCCATCATTGGTCTGACGATAAAGAATGCCTACTCGATCAGTGATGAGCATGTTGCCATTAGGTAAAAAAGCCATTCCCCATGGGATTTCTAGATTTTCCACTGCTTTTTCCAATATAAATGAAAAGTTTTCTGTTTGAAATGTATCAGAAGAAATATCAGCATCAGTAAAATCATATTTACTTACATTTTCTATTCCAGTGAGTATGTATTCACTTAATTTATCAAATTGGCTATCAGAAAAAATACTATCAAATCCCGGCATTCCTGATTCGTTTCCTATTTTAATTGCCTTTATAATATATTCTTTTGATTTCCCATCTTTCCATTTTCTATCTACAAAGGCTTGCATTTTCTCACCATGGCAGATTGTACAATTAGTTTTAAATAATTGATGTGCTTCTGGGAATTGCTTATCCATTTTTTCTATAATAGTTTCTGTGGGCACTACTACCAAACTTTCCTCAATAGAATTTTCTGTGGTTTTAGTGTTACAGGAATAGATTACAATAAGAAATGATAGATAAATAAGAGGTAATTGCTTCATGATAATTTTAATTAATTTTCAAAGATAGTCTGGTTATGGACTATAAAAAAAATTGATGTTGGATTTTACTTATTATGTTGATTAATAATTTGAATTAAATATTTGTTGAGTGGGTTTCAGTACAAACATAGAATTTGAAAATTTCTTCCGGATAATGTTAAAGATTTGGAAATACTGATTTTATATCTGTTGTATCACCCATAGAATTTTGAAGAGCAACCAGGTCATTAAATAATGTCTTTTTCAAATCTATATATTGTTTTTCATCACTCAAATCATCCATTTCTAATGGATCATTCTTCATATCAAAAAGCAGCGTAATTTTGGCTTTTGGATACACAATTAGTTTAAAATCATCTTTTCTGATCATTCTTTGAGCATTAGTGTAGCATCCATAAATAGCATCATAATTTCCTTTGCTCGATATTCCTTTGGCAATATTTATTAAACTATTAAATTCCACGTATTCCGGCTTTTTAATTTCTGCTAAATTCAATGCAGACGCCATTAAGTCTTGCAAGTATACATCAGTATCATTTTTCTGATTTTTAGGGATGTCTGGTCCAATTACAATCATAGGTGGTCTTATGCTATGATCATACATACTTTGTTTTCCCATAAGACCATGACTACCGCAAGCCAGCCCATGGTCAGCTGTAAAGAAAATATATGTATTATCCATTTTTCCGGATTTTTTTAATGCTGAAATTATCCGTTCAATTTGTGAGTCCATATGCGTGATTATAGCATAATACTCTTGCCTGTTTACTTTGACTGCATATTCAGTTCTTGGATAAGGCGCCAGGCGTTCATCTCTCAAATTACGACCGTAACCTATTTTCCCGATATATGGATATTCTGGTATGAAATTATCAGGAACAGCAATGTTTTCAAGAGGATACATATCTACAAATTTCTTTGGAGATTGACGGGGATCATGAGGAGCATTAAATGCCAAATACATGAAAAACGGTTTTTCACTTTTAGAGGCATCTTCCAGAAAATCCTCAGCATCATCAGCTAGCACTTCACTCCAATGTTTACCTCCTTTCCAAAACCCTCCGAAAGCAGTGTCATAAGGAGACCATATATCCTTCTCTCCTTCAATCGGTCGGTTATAACCTTCCTTGGAGTCTTTTGGCATTCCCGGCCTTATATGTTTAACATGATTAAAGATGCTATCCGGTGATATTTTTACATGCCATTTTCCACTGAAATAGGTTTCGTACCCTGCGTCTTCCATCATTTGACTCCAGAATTTTCTTTCCTTAGCCAGCTCATTTAACTTTTTTTCTTTCTTCAACGCTCTCCAAACAAAGCGACCAGTATTTAACATTGTTCTAGATGCAACGCAAACTGCTCCATGCCATGCGCCCATATTGTAAGCATGAGTAAAAGTGACACCTTCCTTTGCGAGGTTGTCCAATGTAGGTGTTATTATTTCATCATTTCCATTTATGTTGATTGTGTTATAATTCTGATCATCAGCAAAGATGAAAAGTATGTTTGGTTTGGATTTTTTGATTGGTTTGTCATTACAGCCAGTAACAATAAATAAAGAAAATATAAAGAATGATAAAACAAGATTTCGAAATTGTTGGATGCGCATAATATAAAACGGGTTATTAGAATATTTTATGTAATAATTTTATTTAAAAACCATAGGCCAATATTTACTGTATTCATGAAAATTCTTTTC
>CAYREN010000491.1:0-2578 GCA_964423255.1 uncultured Roseivirgaceae bacterium
GATAGAGGACCCGGGTGAGTGGGTAAACCTGTATGGCAATAACATTTATACTGATTTACAATCAGAATTAACAGAGCAACTAACCGAATTCTTTCATCGATATGTAGATTCTAAATATGATCTATGGAATGGCGGATCTTCTCAAACTCTTCTGGAACTTGAGGAAGTGAAGAAAACCAATTGATTCAAATGATTATTTAGTTAGGCCTATTTAAACTTTTTTAAAAACAAAACAATGAATACAACAACAATTCCAAGACAAGAATTTTACGACAGGATATCAGACTTTCAATCAAATATCAAAGCAGCCGGACTTGATGCCTGCCTAGTCCATGCCAGTGAATCTGATATGGCTAATGTCAGATACCTGAGTGAATATTGGCCCACATTTGAAGCAGCAGCAGTATTTGTACCTGTAGAAGGAGAGGCTGTATTGCTCGTCGGGCCTGAGAGTGATCAATACGCTGCCCAGCGAAGCGTGTTCTCAAATATTGAAAAGATGATTGAATATCGCGAATCTGCCGAGCCAGAATGCCCGGGAATGGATTTTATAAGTTTTAAAGATGTCATCGCCAAATATACAACCAATGGCAAGATCAATAAACTGGGAATCGTTGGTTGGTCAATTACACCACTTCCGGTTTATATGTCTCTCAAAGAACAATTACCAGAAGTTGAATTGGTTAAAGCTGATACTACATTTCTTCCTCTGCGGTATGTAAAAAGCGAAAATGAACTCGATTGCATACGTAAAGCATTTAAAATTTCCGAGTTAGCAGTCGAAGCAATAATCAACGAAATTAAACCGGGAATGACCGAATTGCAGGTTATAGGAATTGCCCAACGTGAGATATTCAAACATGGAGGCGAATACGAAGGTCATTCACTTTATTGCTTTTGCGGTTTATCAACCAACAACGCTATTTCTCGCCCAACCCATAACAAAATTGTAAAGAATGAAGTAATTCAATTAAATATTGGTGCACGTGTAAGCGGGTATTCATCAAGTGTTGGTTTACCAATTTCTATTGGCCCTTTACCTGAACGTAAAAAAAGACTTGTCGACTTTGGCCTGGAAGCTCACTTCAAAACTATGGAGATGCTCAACGCAGGAATATCTGCTGGAGGAGTTGTAAAGGATTATGAAGCATGGGTTAAATCAAAAGGGTTTGAAAAATTCTTACTGTATGGCCCATGCCATTCAATTGGATTGATGGAGGTTGAGCAACCATGGATGGAATCCACATCTAACTATCTACTGGAAAAAAATATGACATTTCAAGTCGATACTTTCTTCTATGATCATGACTTTGGTTTACGCTGGGAAAACGGGGTAATAATTAAAGAAGGAGGCATAGAAAAACTATCAACAAAATTTATGAAGATCTTTGAGATATAAAAATCAAGTAAGACTTTCTGTAAATAATTTTTACTAATTAAAACAACAAAACTATGCGTTATGAAATGATGTTTCCTGATCAAATCCGGGAAGCTATTGACAAAAATACTCCTGTTGTAATGGCACTGGGAGTACTGGAATATCACTGCGAACATATGTCACCGGGAGTGGATACTTTATTGCCGATTCGCGCTCTAGAAATGATCGAAAAAGAAATGCCTCTGGTTATCATGCCACCATTTTATTATGGTGCTGGCTCCTATGCTGTAGCAGGCCCTGAGCGCAATGGTGGAATTCATGTTGAAGCTGATGTCCTGAATATTTTTGCACGTCAATTGTTTTACAATTTTTTGCGTATTGGATTCCGAAATATCAACGTTTTTGTACACCACCAGAGTGAAAACTTTGCGAATGGAATGCCCACTGACCTGGCATTCAAACTTGCAGCAAGACAGGAGATATTTGCATTTGTGGAGAAAGAAAAAGGTGATGGATGGTGGGGAGATAATTCTTCGGCTAACTACTATGAAGATCATGCTACTGGTGATGATCCATTCAATTGGATTAGCATCTTGCCATTTATGAGCGAAGAGGCTCAGGCTAAATTCCCAATTGATCATGCAGGTGAACAGGAGACATCACTAATGATGGCTTTCTGTCCCGAAGGTGTTGATATGGAAAGATTCTCTGATGACAAATGGTACTCTAAAAGCGCTAAAAAAGCCTCCGCTGATTATGGGAATCGAGCCAAAGAAATCATACTTCGTGATATGAGAAAAATACTGGGAAAATAATATATGACAGGGCATGAATTATTGGATTTGCTGCAAGTTGCAAAACGACGTTCACATGTAGTTGGCACGCCGGAAAATGGAATTATTATTGAACTGGATCTTGAAGGCAGGCTTTTTACTGTAGTTAACAATCGGGTATTAAATCGAGTCGTACCCTCGTCAATAATAAATCGCAGCAACAGAACTGAGTATCTTAATCCTGGTGGCGATGCATTATGGCCAGCACCTGAAGGCAATTGTTTTGGCTATGAATATGGCACTGGGAACTGGCGAGTTCCTCCTGCAATAACCGGAGCAATATGGGAAGTTGAACAAATTGAAAATAAGACAGTGATAAAGGCTGAAATAGATCTTGTAAATAACAATCAGCTTGGTATTCCCTGTG
>CAYREN010000491.1:2678-3770 GCA_964423255.1 uncultured Roseivirgaceae bacterium
GAAATTCAGGGTAATAAATATATGGTGGATGCTAAAACAGATTTTCGTTTTCAATTGGGATTAAGTAAAAATGTGCCGTGGGTAGAATATGATCTGGGTAATGATGTACATGTAAAAAGGTTTGCAGGCATCAAACCACCAGAGCAAAAATTAATTGACATTGCTGATCGCCCTCCGCAAGAACTACCTTCAAATCAGGGAGTTAATCTTAGCGTTTATTGTGATCCGTCAGGTTTTATGGAAATAGAAGCATGTGGAGGTTGTCCCGAAACATTGGTTCCAAACACCGAACTAAGTGTCAAAATTTGTACTGAATACAAACTAAATTAATACGAATTATAATTTTATTTGATTAGGGGTGTACGACAAAATTTCTAAAGTCCAAAAAGTTCTTTTTTTATATATAACCCCGAACCCTAAAGGGAGTAAAAAAAAACTTTTTGGAAGTCCCCTTCAGGGGATTTAGGGATGAAAGGGGGATTTTGTCGTACACCCTTTGATAGGCACTTAAGATAGCAAACTAACATGTAGTTAGTTTGGATGTTGTCTATATCAGAATTATCAGAAATTGAACAAAAGAATAATAGAACAATTGAATTACGAAATAAAGGAAAAACCTATAACTCAAATGCATTTCAGAATTCTCAATTTTATTTCTATATTCTTAATTCTAATGTTCTTAACCACGCCTTTGGCGTGGCAGGTTCATTATAAATCAGCGGCAGTTGACTTCCCACATAGTGGCTTCAATTCCCAATTGTTTTAGAATCTAATCTTGAGCCTAACAAAAATTAATCAACAGTTACTAACTATGACAAATACTAAAAAGACCCTAATTGTTCCGATGATTATAATTGGGTCTATGTTCGCCGTTCTTGGCTTTGCCCTTGGGATAAATGCATTTTTTGTTCCATTTGTAAAAGAGGCATTTAATATATCCATCGCTATGTCGTATCTGGTGATGACAGCTACCTTCTTATCTTTTGTAGTTTTTGGAGTACCCTCAGGAGTCATTATAAAAAAGTATGGATACAAAAAGGGAATGATCATCGCATTTTTAATCATGGCCCTGGGCTTTTACCTTATTGCTCC
>CAYREN010000492.1:0-3764 GCA_964423255.1 uncultured Roseivirgaceae bacterium
GGCTGTGTGGGGATCACAAAAATTAGCGATATTATATTGGTGGTGGTTGGAGATTGGGATACTAAGCATCTTGATTTTTATAAGATGAATCAAAAAAGTTTGGAAGGGAAGGAAGCCACAATGGAATTGGCGTATTCTCTAAATTCAGAAAAAATGAATAAAACAAGGTGGATTGATGATAATTGGCTGTCATATCAAAACATCAATTTTATCCAGGATATTTCCGAAAATCTCTATCTTGTTGGAATGACCTCCAATGATAATAAAGAAGATATAATTGACTTATTTGCAGTAGAGCAAACTTCCAATTTCAAATTAACTAAGATTTATTCAAGGAAATTTGAAGAGAATAGTTTGACTAAATTTCGTTGGGGGTCAGGAATTAGAATATCAGGAGATCAAAATATTAAAATTCTTTCTTGCGGTAAAAATATTGAAGAAAAATCTTTGATCAATGTTTATTAGGTATGATAATGAATTTCAATGTATGAATATTATAAAATAATTATTACATTCATTTTTTCAATTCCTATCTTAGACAACTTTGCTTTTCAACATTAGAAGGCACCATGGAAAATATTGAAAACCAACTATCTTATAACCTATTATCCGGATTTTCTAGTGGTGATTTAAATTCATTTAAAAAGATATACAGTTTATATTTTAATAGAGTTTACCGTTTTGCTAGTCGTTTTTCTCTTTCTAAGGAAGATACTGAAGAAATTGTTCAAGATGTTTTTATGAAATTGTGGGAGAAAAGAAGTTTTATAGATCAAAGTAAAAGTCTATCGGGGTTCTTATTTACCATCGCGCAAAATTTAGTAATTGATAAAATAAGAAAATTGGTTGCGACTAAGAAACTCATTGAGAAAGCAAATGCTAATGAATTGAGAATTGTTGCTTCTGAATCCACAGAACAGTTGGTGAATTTTTATGAGTTATCTAGTATAATTTCGAAATTGATTGATGAACTGCCTTCTAAGAGGAGAACAATATTTAAGCTTAGTCGTGAAAAATGTCTCACCTACAAAGAAATCTCTGATATATTAAAAATTTCTCAAGGTACGGTAGAAAAACAGATGAGTAAGGCACTACATACGCTAAGAGTGGTTCTAAAAACTAAATACGGGATATTCATCGATCTTCTTATCTTACTACCTCTCTTTTTATTTTTCTAATTTCAATTCTCTCTAAAAAAGAGATATCTCAAATATCTTTTGAAATAATTATTTTTCATGATGGGGGTAAGCAGGCTTCAGTTTCGTAATCATATTGAAGTCGACAAAAACATATGGATTATAATTACGATAAAATTTTTCTTCAACGATATTTGAATAATGATTGCTCAGAAGAAGAGGAACAAAAATTTTATAACTGGCTTGGTAATTCTAAGAAAATTGAAGATTCTTCCTGGATAAAAAAAATTTGGAAAGAATCAGAAAAAAGTGAAGAAATAGTTTTAGGTGCCGAGGAACGGATTTTACAAAAAGTATTAGGTGGCATAACAAACAATCCGAAATTTGCAATTGAAAAAACACATTTTAAGCAGATAATTTACTCTCCAAATAGTAATTATTGGCAACAAAATCCATTACTAAGGTATGCTTCCATTATACTAACCGTTCTTATACCATTAGTTGTTTATAATTTTATTGTATCAGAAAATATTCCTACAGAGCCAGAACAATTTTCTGAAAAAGTAACGCATAATGGCCAGCATTTAACTTTTAGTCTTGAAGATGGGACACAGGTTACATTAAATTCTAACAGCAAATTGAAGTACCCAACTAAATTCAGTGATTCATCTCGTGTGATAACAATGACGGGAGAAGCATTTTTTGAAGTGGCCAAAGATTCCAAAAGACCTTTCACAGTAGTTACCGGGGCAGTTTCGACAACAGCTTTGGGCACTTCATTTAATATTCATTATCATAAACATGAGTCCTTATCTGAAATCTCTTTAATAACAGGATCTGTGAAGGTAGAAATGAAAGATAACTATGGTAAGGTTAGTGATATTCAATTAGTTCCTGGTGAGCAATTGGTTTATCAGATTGATGAGGGTTCTTTTACAACCAATTTTTTTGATTACCTAGATATTGCAGGCTGGAAAGATGGTACAATTTATTTTAAAGAATCTGGAATTGATGAAATAATTGAAAAGTTAGAAGTCTGGTACGATGTTGAGATAGAGACAACTGGGAATTTAAATAAAATTAATAAAGAAAGCTGGACTTATACAGGGAAGTTTGATAGTCAAACCCTTGAGAATGTTCTTACGGGTATAAGCTATGTAAAAGATTTCTCTTTTGAAATTAACGACAAAAATGTAGAATTGATGTTTAACTAAAAAATCGCCTATGATGAATGAAAATGAAAACCACTAAAAGGAAACCGGAAAGCAATAATATTAGCGTATTGACACTTCCCGGCTAACCTTAAAATTAATCAATTGTTTAATTAATTAATCGAAACACAAAATTATGAAAAATGATTTACTAAGACTATTACTTATGGTCATAAAACAGACGCTGTATGGTTTTTTAATCTTGGTAGTTACCCTATCAACATTGGTAGCTAATGATGGACTAGCACAGTATGAAAATGTCAAAGACATAGATGTAAAGGTGAAATTGAAGGATGCATCTTTAGAAGATGCAATAAATGCCATTGAATCAGTGACCTCCTTTAAATTCACATTTGAAGAAAAGGATCTACGCACAAGAACAGGGATAAATGTAAAATCAAAGAATCAGAAATTAGATTTGGTATTACTAAAAATTGCTGAAGATGCTCATGTGGAATTTAAGCAAGTAAATAACAATATCCATATCAAGGCATCTGCAAAATCTGAAGTAATAAATGTTATTAAGGTAGTTCAAGACAGAACTATTTCTGGTAATGTCACTTCTGCTGAAGATAATTCAGGTATTCCTGGTGTAAACGTAATTGTAAAAGGAACAAGTACTGGTACTGTTTCAGATATTGAAGGAAATTATTCATTTGATATTCCTGATGGTAGTATAGCATTAGTTTTTAGTTCAGTGGGTTTCGTAACAGAAGAAGTTGCAATAGGAACACAAAGCGTAATTAACCTCGCCATGCAGGCAGACATTACTGCTCTTGAGGAAATTGTTGTAGTTGGTTATGGTACTCAACAAAAGGTGAACCTGACAGGAGCTGTCGGTACAGCATCTGGCGAAGTACTGGAAAACAGACCAATTGTTAATGTTGGTGAAGGGCTTCTTGGAGTAATTCCAAACCTTAATGTTGATATTAGAAACGGTGATCCTGCGTCTGCTATTGAATTTAATATTAGAGGGTATGAGTCCATAAATGGTGGTAGTCCATTAGTTCTTGTAGATGGAGTTCCCATGGATCTTAATAAGTTAAATCCAAACGATATAGAAAGTATCAGCGTACTAAAGGATGCTTCTGCTGCTGCTGTATATGGAGCAAGGGCAGCGTTTGGAGTGGTGCTTGTTGAGACAAAAAAAGGAAAAATAGGGAAAATGAATATTTCGTTTGGGGCGGAATTTGCTGCATCAAAACCCATTATGTTTATTGATCCGATTACTGACCCTTACCAATATGTATTGGCAAGAGACTTAGCTACTTATCGTACTAACGGATCAGGTTTCGATCAAGACTATATTGATGGTACCAAAAGATATAGTGAAAATCCAACCCAAGATAATGCTTGGGGTGTATTCAACGGATCACTTCGTTTTTATGGTTATAATAATTATCAGGACCAGATAATA
>CAYREN010000493.1:0-3763 GCA_964423255.1 uncultured Roseivirgaceae bacterium
TGTATCCTCCTGCATGTCGTAAGAGGCGACTAAAAGGAGGCAACCTGTTTGCCGTGGGTTGCGACCCGTGAATAAGTGTGGAAGACGGGATCCTGGTGTCCTGAATAGGCACTTTGGCCCTTATTTCACCTAGACGGGAGGTCGGTTTGGCCCGGACTGATCAATCGGCTTGTCATGCTTAGCCCTGGGAATAAAGGTGTTGTGTTTTTCATTTCAATGTATGTCTCGTTATCTGTTTTTTTTTGTAAACATTTGTTGGCAATTGTTTTGTATTCGGACTTAGGTCTATGTATACTTTATTCACCAGAAGGCAGTGGCTGATGGGTCAAACATTCATCATTACACGTATTATGGGGCTCCCGGGGCTGATCCTCGGCAGGTCATTTGATATGTTTTTGGGGGTGTGTATGCCATCTCCCTATCCCTGTTTTGCAATTGCAATTCCCCAAGTAGGGCTCCAAGGTGGGTGGGGACGGGAGATGGTGAAAAACCTTAATTTAACATGGAGACTCAAACAAACCCCGAGGGTCAGGGGCTAAATGACTCTAAAAACAAATACAAACAAAAAAAACACAAAAAAAATGACGCAAAAAGATTTCGTTTCATTGATTCAGATGAATCTGACGAACAGTCAGAAAGCAATCGTGCTATTTTGGCGGCTATGTGGCCAAGATACTTGGTCGTACACGCAACTGATCCAATGTCACCATTGAACAAGTTATCACCTTTTGCTGTGTACAAAGCCATCAAAGGTATAGCTGGTGAACCAGAAGACGTAACAAGAATGAGATCTGGTGACCTTATTATAAAGGTCACTAGAAAATCTCATTCCGACAACCTACTTAAGACAACAAGAATGGTGGAGGTTCCTGTCCAGGTGTCTCCTCATATGAGATTAAACACAGTGAAAGGTATCATTCGATCGGTGCAGCTACTAGAGACCAGAGAAGAGGAGATACTGGAGGAACTCCAGTCTCAGGGAGTTACAGGTGTCCGGAGAATCAAAGCTCGACGTGAGGGTGTTCTGCAGAATACTGCAGCAATCATCCTTACTTTCGGACTGACGGTTCTCCCGACACATATAAAATGTGGTTGGATGCGCCTTCCAGTGGATTTATATATTCCAAATCCACTGCGGTGCTTTCAGTGCCAAAGATTTGGTCATCATCGTGCAAATTGTCGTCGGAAAGAAACGTGTGCAAGATGTGGCACAGAGGGACATGGTGACCGAGGCTGTGAAGAACCGGCACGTTGTATTAACTGTAAAGGCAACCATAGTGCCTTTTCAAGGAATTGCCCACAGTGGAAAAAAGAACAAGAAATACAGCGTGTGAGGACGCAGAACAACCTCACATTTCCTGAGGCTAGAAGACGAGTGGAGGCGAATGAATACAGGCCGCCCACCGCTCGTACCTTCTCCCAGGTTGTCGGACAGGTTGTTGACGCCAAAATTAGCAGAACCATCGGTGTCCAAACAACTATTACATGGCCCGATGGGGAGGGTATCAAACCCAGCATGATTGAAAGAAGTAATGAAGTAGACACTGGATCTCAAACGAATGTCAGATTGGGGATGGAGCTAATCACTCCGTCTACCAAGGAAAAACAACAAGAAACCGGTACAAAACCCAAACAGGCTGCAACATCGCCAACAAAAAAGAAAAAGAAAAAGTTTAGAGCTGCAAAAGAGTTAGGTAACGTGGGTTCGGCTTCCGTTGCCGATAAGGGGAGATTTGATATGTCAAAATCCCTGAATGACCCACAAAGAAAAATAGTTGGGAAAAAAATAGATCAGATCAGACAAGGCGGAAACGTCTCGCACAAAGCTAGCGAGACTACGTCTGCTAAATCTGCATCTGAGCAAGTAAAAGAAAGAAAGAAAAGACCATCAGAAGAAAAAGAAGCAATGGAGGTTCAATTACAAGAACCTCCAAATACAAATGACTCTGGCCCCGAAGACATGACTATATGTGACAAATTTGGTTTGTCACATGTAGAAAGTCAAATTTTGGGGTCAGAGTCGGAGTGATTTTTGTAGATTTTAATATTTTAATATGGCTCCCATAATTAATTGGAATTGTCGAGGTTTCCGAAGAAATTTGGACGAAATAAAAAATTTAATTCGGGATTATGATCCTATGGCCTTGTGCCTTCAGGAAACATATACTGGGCCAGGAAAAACTATTGATTTTAGGCAATACAGTTCGTATCATTGTCACGCTATATCCACTGATGGCAGGTCCATCGGTGGAGTGACATTGATGATTAAAAAGTCTATACCCCATAGGCAGGTTCCTTTGAAATCAGACATTCAAGCTGTTGCCATTACATTTTCTGGTTTTAAAACAATAACATTATGTTCAATTTATCTTCCGCCCAGTTTAAAATTAGATCAAAAGGATTTAGAGAACCTAGTAGATCAATTACCGTCTCCCTTTATGATGGTTGGTGATTTTAATGCCCATAATAATATATGGGATGAAAACAAAAAAAATCCCATCAACAGCAAAGGGAAAATTATTGAAAATGTTATATTACAACACGAGTTGTGTATTTATAATGACGGTAGTGCTACTTACATTCATCCCGCGAATGGAAATATGTCTGCCATAGATTTATCACTATGTTCCCCTAATGTATTTATGGATTATAGCTGGGAAGTACATGAAGACCTCTGTGGAAGTGACCACTTTCCAACATTTTTACATTTTAATGGTGTTGGAAATATAGAAAGGGTACAAACTTGGAAATTTAACAAGGCAGACTGGCCTGAATTCCAAAATAATTGCTCAATTCATTTGACAACCGATTTAATGGAAAAAGATGAAGAAAATAAGGTTGACATATTTACATTATCATTGGAATTCCTGGCCAGATCTACCATCCCTAAAACGTCAACAACTCCCAAAAAGCTAAATAAACCATGGTGGAACGATAAATGCCAAAATGCAGTCAGTGACAGAAATAAGGCTCTACGCCTATTTAAGAAAAAACCAAACTCGACAAATTTAAACCTTTTCAAATGTAAGTATGCTGTAGCAAGACGAATAATAAGGGAGTCCATGCGTAATAGCTGGAAAAATTATGTATCCAAATTAAATTCACGTACGCCAATTAAAAAAACTTGGGATATGATTAGAAAGATCTTGGGAAAAAAACACAATCCCCATATAAGTCAACTGAAAGTTAACAACTCATTTATTACAAATAAAAAAGATATTGCAGATACAATTGGAGATACCATTTCTCAAAATTCATCATCTACTAATTATTCAGCAGAATTTCAAAGATTCAAAAACCAGAAAGAAAAAAACAGGCTAAATTTTAAATCCAGTAATCACGAAAATTATAATATGCCGTTCACCATTAGAGAATTGAAAGAATCATTGAAAAGTGCTTCAGATACTGCGGTCGGACCTGATGATATTCATTATCAGATTTTAAAACATCTGCCCGAAGTATCACTTGAGGCACTTTTACATGCATTCAACGATGTTTGGATAAATAATTCATTTCCTGACTCATGGCGTCAAGCTATTATAATTCCTATACCGAAACCTGGTAAAGATCACACTAACCCATCTAACTATCGTCCCATTGCACTTACTAGTTGCGTATGTAAAACTTTTGAGAGAATGGTAAACAAAAGATTAGTTTTTTATTTGGAAAATCATGGCATTTTAACCCAATACCAGAGCGGTTTCCGAAAAAGTAGATCCACTCTAGATCAAGTAATAAGGCTGGAATCAGCAGTTCGAGAAGC
>CAYREN010000494.1:0-3751 GCA_964423255.1 uncultured Roseivirgaceae bacterium
TTACGCCGACATGGCTCGCTGGGAAATTCAACTCCGAATGAGAAAAAATACAATCTCAAATCTTGGGCTTAGTAATCAAGATGAGTCAATGGAGCGGAAGTATAAAATTGGTTATTTTGTTGACTGGCGAGTCTGTGATAGGCTCAAAAAACAGTTGATGCATCGGTGGGATTTTGTATTAGATACCAATAAGAACAATGAGCCAAAGCTAGCCTCCGGCATAACAATCAATGCTACCCTTAAGTCTGCTACCCAACAACCTTTTAGCGTGGTTCCCTTTTTTGACCCTGGACCTTGGGGAGGTCAATGGATGAAAGATAACTTTGAGCTTGACCCAACCAATGAAAATTATGCATGGTGTTTCAACTGTGTTCCTGAAGAGAATAGTTTGCTGATAAAATTTGAAAATGGGGTTTTCGAAATCCCTTCAATTAACATTGTATTTCAGCAACCTCGAGCATTGCTGGGTAGCAATGTATTCAATCAATTTGGGGCTGAATTTCCAATAAGATTTGATTTTCTTGACACTATAGAGGGTGGAAATCTTAGCTTTCAGGTTCATCCATCAGTAAAATACATTTCAGAAAATTTTGGAATGGATTATACCCAAGATGAAAGCTACTACATTTTAGATGCTACTGAAAATGCAAAAGTCTATCTTGGTTTAACGGAAAATGTTAAAGGAGAAGAAATGATTGTTGACCTTAAAAAATCGCAATTGGAAGGGACTACCTTTGATGTGGACAAATATTCAGAATCGTGGCTGGCTAAAAAGCATGATCACTTTCTTATTCCTGCAGGTACTGTTCATTGTTCAGGGGCTGGTTGCATGGTGCTGGAGATAAGTGCTACACCATATATTTTTACATTTAAACTTTGGGACTGGGGCAGATTAGGTATGGACGGAAAACCTCGGCCAATCAATATCGAGCATGGCGAAAAGGTAATTGAATGGGATAGAACACCGGAATGGACAGGTGAGAATTTAATTAACAATATAAATCTCATCGAATCTGAAAATTTGTGGAGAGAAGAAAAAACGGGACTTCACGATCTTGAGTTTATTGAGACCAGAAGACATTGGTTTAAAGAAAAAGTAAAGCACCATACTGAAGGTAATTTAAATGTACTTTGCCTGGTTGAAGGTAAAGAAGCTGTTGTAGAAAGCCCAACAAATAATTTTGAACCTTTTATCATTAACTATGCCGAAACTTTTATCGTTCCGGCTGCCGTTGGAGAATATACAATATCTCCGCATGGTGAAAGTGTAGGTGATGAAATAGTTACCTTAAAGGCATTTGTAAGAAACGAATAAAATGACATTCAGCTTGACACCCGAATAATAATGGAAAAAAATAAGCAATATTATATTTACAGGATATCCATTATTGCCGCACTTGGTGGTTTTCTATTTGGGTACGATACTGCAGTGATTGCTGGCGCAATTGGCTTTTTGCAAACGAAGTTCGATTTATCAGCTGCGATGACAGGGTGGGCAGCTTCCAGTGCCATTTGGGGATGCATCGCAGGAGCATTGATGGCAGGATATACAAGTGATAAAATTGGTCGGAAAAAAGTTTTGTTAATTACTGCTGTATTATTTGCTATTTCTGCAATAGGTTCGGCAATACCAAATAGCCTTACTCAATTTGTTTTGGCCAGATTTGTAGGTGGATTGGGCGTGGGTGCTGCGTCAATGCTTTCACCTCTTTATATATCAGAAATTGCACCCGCAAAAAGCAGAGGTCGTTTGGTGACGCTTTATCAATTGGCAATTGTATTGGGTATCAACCTGATATATTTTGTTAACTTAATAATATCAGGTTCGGGAACTGATGCCTGGAATGTAGAGGTCGGCTGGCGAATAATGCTGGGGTCGGAAGTTTTTCCTGCCACACTGTTCTTTGTAATGTTGTTTTTTGTGCCGGAAAGCCCAAGATGGTTATTGAGTAAAGGACGTGAACAAGAATCCCTTAATGTACTCAACAAAGTTAACTTATCAGAAACTGCAATAGCAGTTCAAAAAGAAATCAAAGAAAGTTTTAAGCAAGAAAAAGGAACAATTAAAGAATTGTTTGAACCAGGCCTTCGTATGGCCATGATCGTAGGTGTTACTTTAGCTTTGTTTTCGCAGATTACCGGTATAAATGCTATAATTTATTATGCTCCCGAAATATTCAAAAGTGTTGGTTTTGGAACGGAGTCAGCTATGTTTCAAACCGTGATTATTGGCGTTGTGAATACGATATTTACTTTTGTGGCCATCAAATATATTGATAGGGTTGGCAGAAGAACATTGCTACTTTGGGGTGTTTCAGGAATGATATTTTGTTTAGGTGGCATAGGAATTCTATTTTATTTGGAGCTCAATGCAGGCTTTTGGTTGTTAGTTTTTATTCTGGGTTTTATAGCCAGTTTTGCTTCTTCGTTGGGCCCAATACCATGGGTGCTGATTTCTGAGATTTTCCCTACAAAAACAAGAGGTATTGCCATGTCGTTTGCCGTTTTTATGATTTGGATTGGAGTTGTGCTGATTACTCAACTTACTCCTATGATGCTTGAAAGTTTGGGTGGAGCGTTCACTTTTTTCGTATTTATGTTTAATGCAATAGTACTACTTGTATTTACCTATAAATTGGTTCCTGAAACAAAAGGGAAAACTTTGGAAGAAATAGAATTGAGTTGGAAAGAGAGCATTCATTAATAGAGGTCCCCTTATGAAAAACCAAAGCGAAATGACAGTAATGACCTTAGACGCCGGGGGTACTAATTTTGTTTTTTCAGCCATTACCAATGCCATTGAAGTTGTGAAGCCTGTCATTTTTCCATCAAATGCTGACCATAGAGAAAAGTGTTTAAAAACCATTATTAATGGATTTGAAGAGATTAAGAAGCAGCTTGGAAATGTTGATGCCATCAGTTTTGCCTTTCCGGGACCCGCCAATTACAAACTTGGGATAATTGAAAACCTTCCTAATTTTAAGGCATTTACTGGAGGAGTTGCCTTGGGTCCAATGCTTGAAAATCATTTTGGTATTCCTGCCTTTATTAATAATGATGGCGATTTATTTGCCTTTGGAGAAACAAAATACGGGATACTTCCGGATGTAAATAAAAAATTGAAAAATACAGGTTCTGACAAGTATTTTAAAAACCTTACTGGATTTACCATAGGAACCGGTTTTGGCTGCGGCATAGTGATAAATGGTCATATCTTACAAGGAGACAATTATTGTGGTGCCGAAATACACAATACCTTGAATTGTATCAATCCACTTTGGAATGCCGAGGAAAGTGTAAGTACCAGGGCGATTATCAGAGTTTACAATGACTTGGCTGATGATAGAGAAAACCACACATCATATATGCCCAGAGACATTGCTGATATTGCATTGGGTAAACAAGACGGTAATAAAAAAGCAGCGTTAGAATCATTTAGGATGTTTGGGAAAAATCTTGGTTCTTCCATTGCCAATGCCTTGTCTCTGATCGATGGTTTGGTAGTAATTGGTGGTGGCATCACAAATGCCTGGAACTTGTTTGAAGCATCAATGTTTGACGAGATTAATAAAAATTATCTTACTGAAGATAAAACATCAATTGATCGTCTATCCTTTCAAGTGTTTAATCTTGAAAACGAAAATATTCATTCGCCCTTTTATAAAGGAAACAGGATAGAAATCACAATACCTGGTAATTCCCAAACAATAAAATATGACAATATGTACAGGACAGGTATTGCACTTTCTAA
>CAYREN010000495.1:0-3749 GCA_964423255.1 uncultured Roseivirgaceae bacterium
TGAATTAGACAGTTTTTATCTCAGCAAAGAAGAACCAAATAAGAGCTGCTTACTCGCACTTCGAAATATTATTCTTAATCTTGAAATAGATATTTCTGAAACTCAAAAATGGGGAATGCCTTGTTTTTGCTATAAGAAAAAAATGTTTTGTTTTCTTTGGGTTGATAAAAAAACGGATAAACCTTATATCCTTTTCGTTGAGGGGAAGTATCTTGATCACCCAGAACTCGAAGAGGGCAATCGCTCTCGAATGAAGATATTAAGAATTAATCCAATAAAAGATCTCCCTAAAAATACCATTGAATTGATACTTAATGATGCATTGGATTTATATAAAAATGGCATAATCGTAATTAAATAAAAGGCCAGAAAAATAAAAATGAAATGCATATCGCAGGGAAATCAGGTCTAAACTTTAAGGTCAACCTGAAAAAGGATTAAAAAATAATTAAATATTTGTCCCCAATGTTAATTTTAGTTTCGTCATGGAGGAAATAATGTTAAACTATTAAAAAATTGAATGATGAAAAACGCAATTAACTGGTTCGAAGTTCCAGTGAAAAATTTCGAAAAGTCAAAGGTCTTCTACGAGGAAGTATTGGAATCTGAGATGCAAATTATGGAAATGAAAGAAATGGGAGTTATTATGGCCTTTTTCCCAGCTGACTTAGAAAATGGTGGTATTGGTGGTGGGATTATTTCAGGTCCCGGTTATGAACCTTCTCAGGAAGGGGCGTTGATTTATCTAAATGGCGGAGAGGATTTGTCAGATCCCCTTTCGCGAATAGAAAAAGCCGGTGGCAAGGTCATAGTACCAAAAACGCCCATTGGTAAAAATGGATTTATGGCTCAATTCATTGATCCTGATGGAAATCGTATAGCATTTCATTCCTGGAACTAAAATGAAATATTTAATTTTATTAAATTCCAAATATGCTAGAAGCTGTAAATTTATGGACAGCCATGAACTAATGAAAAACTAAGTTTAAATAACATATTAATATTTTCGAATGTTGAAAACATATAAACAAGTATTTATTAATAACACTAAAAAATAAAAAAAGATGAAAGAATTTATGATGATATTTATTGGAGCCGATTATGAAGAATTGGGCCTTTCTCCAGAGCAACTTCAAGAACGAATGGGGAAATGGTTTTCCTGGGGAGATAAAATGCAGGAACAGGGTATTCTCAAAGGGGGTGCTGCCTTATTACCTATTGGGAAAAGGATTTCCGGACCAAAACGAGTCATTTCCGATGGGCCTTTTGTCGAAAGCAAAGAATTGGTTGGAGGTTATTACACTGTGACTGCAAATAATGCTGACGAAGTGGTTAAAATTGCTGAAGACTATCCTGATTATGATTTGGGAGGGACAGTGGAGATTCGAGAGGTAATGAAATTTGATAAGTAATGGAACGAAAAATAGTAGACCATCTTTTTAGACATCAGTATGGAAAGATGGTCGCTATTTTAACTAACTTTTTTGGACTGTCGCATCTCGAAACTATTGAAGATGCCGTGCAGGATACTTTTGTGAAAGCCACGCTGCAGTGGCGAACCAAACTACCGGAAAATCCAGAGGCGTGGGTTATGGCTGCGGCCAAAAATCGAATAATTGATTTGCTGCGCCAAATTAAAGCTGAAAAGGACCGCTTAACTAAAGTGACCAATGGATCAGCAGCATTTCAGCTCAACGAACTATTTCTTGATCACGAAGTAGAAGATAGTCAGTTGCGGATGCTATTTGTAGCTTGTCATCCAGCACTATCTGCTGAAGAACAAATTGCCTTCTCTCTCAAAACTATTTCCGGATTCTCCATGAAGGAAATAGCCGCTTCCCTCCTTTCAAAAACCGAAACCATAAAGAAACGTCTCAGTCGAGCACGTAAAACAATTGTTGCCCAGCAAATAGATTTAGAATATCCAGGACAGCATGAAGTTCAAAGCAGGCTGGCTGGAGTAATGCAGGTAGTTTACCTGATATTTAATGAAGGATTTCATTCTACAAAAACCAACCAACTTATCAGCAAAGAATTATGTGGTGAGGCACTAAGGTTATGTAAACTACTTTTAAAAAAGGAGAATTTCCGTTCCGGAAGTTTGTATGCATTATTCGCCCTCTTGTGTTTTCACTCCTCTCGGTTAGACAGTAAAATAAACGCCAATAATGAAATTGTAAATCTCGAAAATCAAGATCGTACAAAGTGGTATATGCCACTTATCATCTTAGGTAATGATGCCCTCAATAAATCCTATGGCTATGACGACTGGTCGTCTTATCATCTTGAAGCTGCAATTGCAAGAGAGCATATCAGGGCCATTCGTTATGAAAACACCAATTGGAATCAAATATTAAAATTGTATCAAAAACTATATCAAGTTCAACCATCTGATTCGATATTACTGAGCATGGCATCTGTAAATATTCAGCTTGGTCAACTTAAAGAATCTAAAAAAAAGCTGGACGCTATTTCTGCAAAAGGATTGCAACAACGAAGCTATTTACTTCATGGATGTTTGGCAGAATACTACCACAAAATGGGTAATAATAAGAAGGCCATTGAAGAGTTGGATTGTGCCATTAGTTTATGCTCCAACGAATTGGAAATAAAATATCTTAATAAAAAGAAAAGCAAGTTTTTTATAATTCCGTAGCTGTCTCACAATACAATCTAACTTTATCTGTGACCTAAATTCTATTATGGTACCATAACAATACAATAATCATATTTCCAATATTGATATTTCTGGTTAACAAAATGTGGAACCTTCCGTAAAGCGGTTATATTTAGGCATATAAAATAATTGTATTGAAATACGAAGAGAAACATTTGAAGTATAAGGGCCGCATAGTTTTTGGTAAACAATCATTGCCATATTTTGACAGGTTGCCCAAGGAATATTCCAAAGACGAAGCTTGCTTTGTATTTGTTAACCAAGGTGAAGTGTCTATTCGTTCACAGAGCGAATACATGGATTTGAATAAAAATCAAGGCGTTCTTGCTAAATGTTTAAACTACTTTTTTGAAACAAATAATGAACAAAAAAAGTGTGGCGACGGTGTAGAAGTGGTCGCCGTTGTGCTCTATCCGGATATTGTACAAGAGTTATTTGAGTTTGATTTGTCCACTTCCAATTATTCAATTGACTACAATATCAAACAAATAGAAGTCGATCGTCTTCTGGAGAACTATAAAGAAAGCATTAATATTTTGATAGATAATCCTGAACTGTCAGATGAAAATATCATTAAAGCTAAACTAAAAGAGTTTGTTTTGCTTATGTCAAAATCCCAACATGCTCCTTCTCAATTAGATTTTTTATCGTCACTTTTCAAACCAATTAATATAGAATTTAAATCCACTATCCAACATAATTTATATGCCAACCTATCAATTGATGAATTGGCAAGGCTTTGTCATTTGAGCACGTCTTCCTTCAAAAGAAAGTTTAATGAGACATTTTTAGAAAGCCCAAAAAAATTCATTACCAAAAGAAAATTAGAAAAAGCAGCAGAATTATTGCAAATGGATAACAAACGTGTATCCGATATCGCCTATGATGTTGGGTTTGATTCATTGGCTACTTTTAACAGAAACTTCGCAGATCTTTTTGGAAAATCTCCTTCACAGTACCGATTGAACTAAAATGATTAGTAATTGACCCTAATCGAGAAATTAAACTGTTTTCTTTTCACCACTTTTGCGTTATAGATAGATGAGAATCTTAAATGAAAAGAAAAATAAAC
>CAYREN010000496.1:0-3748 GCA_964423255.1 uncultured Roseivirgaceae bacterium
ATTGGTGATGAGATATTGTATGGTCAAACCCTGGATACCAATGCACATTGGATGAGTGGTGAACTGGATAAGATTGGTGTGAAGGTAATCAGGCGAACTACCTGCGGCGATGTGGAGGAAGAGATCTTGCAGGCGATCAAGGAGGCTGAACATCGAGCGGATATTGTATTAATAACCGGAGGTCTTGGTCCGACAATCGATGATATCACAAAGCAATGTCTTGCCACTTATTTTAATTGCGACATTGTCATGAACAATCGTGCACTTGCCGAGTTGGAAAATTTTATGAGTCAGCGTGGGCGTAAACTAAATAGATTAACAAAACTCCAGGCAGCATTGCCTGAGAAATGCAAAATGATAAGCAATAATCATGGCACTGCCTGCGGAATGTGGTTTGATAAAATAGATGAGCTTTCAAAAAGAAATAAAGTTTTCGTTTCTATGCCGGGAGTACCCCATGAAATGAAATTTATGATGTCTGAAAATGTAATTCCACAACTGAAACAGACCTTTGACTTGCCCATAATTTATCATAAAATATTGCGACTGGTTGGAATTGGAGAATCGTGGCTTGCTGAAAAAATTGAAGATTGGGAAAATAAGATTCCTTCAAATATTAAGTTGGCCTATCTGCCAACCTTTGGAGATTTGAAATTGAGATTGACGGCATTTGGAGATAATTTGGAAATTATTAAAAACCAAGTAGATCAATTGGTCCAGGATCTTTTGCCGTTGGTAAAAGAATATGTATATGGTTTTGATGATGATTCTTTGGAAATGGTGATTGGCACTATTTTAAAAAATAGAAATCAAACTTTGGCAATTGCAGAAAGTTGTACAGGTGGCAACGTGGCTCATCAAATAACCGGCATTCCTGGTAGTTCAGCCTATTTTAATGGTGCGATCGTTCCCTATCAAAATGAGGTTAAAATTGATCAGTTAGGAATTAAACCTGAAACTATTGAAAAACATGGGGCAGTAAGTGAAGAGACCATCACTGAAATGGCGAAAAATGTGAAAGAAAAATTTAATGCCTTTTACGGATTGGCTACCAGTGGGATTGCCGGTCCGGGAGGAGGGACTCCAGATAAACCTGTTGGCCTGGTGTGGATAGCCTGCGCCTGCGAAAATAATGTTATTACCCGAAAGCTTCAATTGACCAAAGACAGAGCCGTAAATATTCAGTTAACTTCCGTAGCTTTGCTAAAATTACTTCACGAAATATTGGTAAAAAACAATTGAGAAAGTAATGGATTGTACTAAATTGGCAATCTCAAAAAGGAGTACTTATAAATTGGTAGAGTTTATGGACAGGCTCTAAATAGTGCTTGTACAAAAATTAGCATGATCGTTTTAAATAATGTTTTTAATTTTAATTTGTTTTCATTCAGGTATCAACTAAGTCTGAATATTAAAATATTAACTGATGGCACTTATTGAAATTCTTATGCCTCAAATGGGAGAAAGCGTCATGGAGGCAACAATCATTTCATGGCTCAAAAAGGAGGGCGAAAAAGTAGAAGCGGAAGAGCCACTTTTGGAAGTTGCTACTGATAAGGTAGACACTGAAGTTCCGGCTATTCAAGAAGGAGTTATCAAGGAGATATTGGCCAAAGAAGGGGATGTTGTATCGATAGGATCAACAATTGCCATTTTAAGTACAGATGCTTCTGAAATAGATGTTGCCGCAAAGTCGAATGACAAAGTTGAAACATTCTCCAAGGAGAAATCATTGGAAGAACAAATAATTGCTGAAAAGCCAAAAACAGCAATTATTCCTTTATTAGAAAACCCAGCTCTTGAACCCGAGTTGCTAATTTCCTCTACCAGCACAAGATTTTATTCTCCTCTTGTGAAAAATATTGCCATACAAGAAAAAATTTCTCAAGAAGAATTGAATCAAATTGAAGGCACCGGAAAGGATAAGAGAGTAACAAAAAATGATTTGGTCAACTATCTTAGAATAAGAAGGAGCAGTGGCAAAGCCTTTCATTCCAATGGTTCTTCATTATCGCATATTCGATCTGCTGTTGAAAAAGGGACATCAATACCTGCGCCAATAGCTGGTGAAGAAGATGAAGTTATTGAAATGGGTCGGGTGCGAAGAATTATCGCCGATCGCATGGTTGAGTCACGAAATGTTTCTGCACATGTGCATTCGTTCGTAGAGGCAGATGTTACCAATATTGTTAACTGGAGAAATAAAGTAAAAAGCCATTTTATAAATGATCTTGGAGCTAAATTAACTTTTACACCAATTTTTATTGAGGCATTGGCCAAAGCGCTGAAAGATTATCCTTTGATGAATATTTCCGTGGATGGGTACAAGATTATTAAAAGGAAAAGAATAAATATTGGAATTGCTGTTGCGCTGGCTGATGGAAATTTAATTGTACCCGTAATAAAAAACGCAGATGAATTGAGCTTGGTTGAGTTGGCTATTAAAGTAAATGATTTTGCTGCCAGAGCACGTGAGAATCAACTGAGCATTGAAGAAATTTCAGGATCGACCTATACACTTACAAATGTTGGTTCATTTGGTAGCACTATGGGAACGCCAATTATATTGCAACCGAATGTTGGCATTTTGGCTATTGGGGCAATAGAGAAAAAGCCAACGGTTGTCGAAACAGATACAGGAGATATTATCGCCATCAGAAATAAAATCACACTTTCACATTCCTATGATCATCGCGTGATTGACGGTGCATTGGGCAGCTTGTTTGTGAAAAGGGTGGGAGATTATTTAGAAAAATTTGACGATACCCAAATGTATTAAATGTATTATTGAAAGTTATTTTCTACGAAAACCTAAACCCATGTCATCTAAAAAATCAACCTTATTTCTCTTATTGGCTTTTGCCATAAGCCAGGTAGTTGCACAAGATTTATCTAAAAAGGCCAATGATTTTTTGAACACGCTATCTCCTGAACTAAAATCAGAGGCCTTATTTTCGCTGGATGACGCTGAACGAATTAACATGAATTATGTGCCCATAGAAAGAAAGGGTCCTACATTTCATGATTTTAACAAAGTACAAAAAAAGGCAGCATTGGATTTACTGAGGGCTTCGGTAAGCGAGGAAGGTTATCGAAAATCGAATGATATTATGAGCCTTGAAGCGGTTTTATTCATCATAGAAAATCAGCAAAAAAATCCTGATGGGTCTCTCAGGCGTGATCCGCTAAATTATCATTTTTGCATTTTTGGTCAACCTTCTCCAAATTCTATTTGGGGATGGCGTTTTGAGGGACATCATATATCGCTAAATTTTACAGCGGCAAATGGAAAAATAGTTTCCTCTACTCCATTCTTTTTTGGTACAAATCCTGCAGTCATGAATATTCCGGTACAAAGAGGAAAAGAAGTATTGAGGCTTGAAGCGGAACTGGGTTTTAAACTGGTAAATTCTTTATCAAAAGATCAACTTAAAACCGCCAGATTTTCGGATAAAGCTCCAAAGGAAATTATTACTGGCAATAAACACAAAATTGAAAGTTTTAAACCTATTGGAATTCCATATACTTCAATGACATCTGATCAAAGGAAAGTATTAATTAAATTGCTGAATGTATATATTGATAATTATGAACTTGGATTTTCGAAAACACTAAAGGATAAGATTAATAAAGCTGGTGTTGAAAATTTATATTTTGCTTGGGCAGGTAGCTTGAGCCCCGGCACAGCACATTATTATAGAATTCATGGCCCAATGTTGATAATTGAATATGACAACATTCAAAACCA
>CAYREN010000497.1:0-3731 GCA_964423255.1 uncultured Roseivirgaceae bacterium
TTATGGCGAGTAGAAATCACCATAGAATTGGACTTGGTTCTCATTCACTCACCGCGATGGGATTTCCGGGCTACAATGCCTTTCCTCCAGAATCAGGAAAATCAATTGCATCACATATGCAAAAAGCCGGTTTTGTGAATTACGCCATTGGAAAATGGGATCATACTCCTCTGTATGAAGTTTCTGAAGCAGGACCATTTGACCGCTGGCCAAGTGGAGAAGGCTTTGATCATTACTATGGTTTTATGGCCGCTGATGCCGATTGTTACCGTTCATTGGTATGGAGAGACCATTACCCCACCGAAGACTGGGAAGGCAAAGAGCAATACGATTATCAGGAATCAATGGCTGACGAGGCAATCCGCAATATAACCAGCCATCTTTCCACAGCCCCAAACAAACCTTTTATGCTTTTCTGGGCACCCGTGGCCATGCATGCACCACATCAGGCACCACAAGAATACATTGATAAGTATAAAGGAAAGTTTGATATGGGATGGGACGAAGCACGAAAAATGATTCATCAAAAACAGTTAGATATGGGTATTATTCCTCCCGGAACTAAACTTACAGAGAGAACCGCTGAACTTCCTGCCTGGGATGACCTGAACGATGGTGAACGAAAACTATATGCCCGCCAAATGGAAGTATTTGCTGCCATGCTTGACCATGTGGACGTCCAGATTGGTAGGATAGTTGACAAACTCGAAGCACTTGGAGAATTGGACAATACACTCATTTTTGTTACCGCAGATAATGGATCATCCGGAGAAGGTGGCTTAACTGGTAGTTTTAATGAAACCTATGTGCTGAATGGTTTACAAACACCTTTTGAGGCAAATATGGAGCATTACGACGAATGGGGAGGGCCCAATACCTATCCGCATTTTCATGCGGGATGGGCACTGGCAGGAAACACACCTTTCCAGTATTTCAAGCAGGTTACGCATAGAGGAGGTGTGCAAGATCCGATGGTAATTCATTGGCCTGATGGCATTAAAGCTAAAGGTGAGATAAGAGAACAATATCACCATATTACAGATATTGGTGCAACCATTCTGGATGTTACAAATACACCATTCCTAAAAGAATTGAATGGTGTAGAGCAGATGTCTTTGGATGGCAGAAGTATGGTCTATTCATTTGATGATGCTAATGCTCCAACTAACCACCCAGAACAATATTATGAACTATTTGGCAATAGAGGAATCTATCAAGATGGTTGGAAGGCTGTTACCATTCATGGTAACAGAATGCCATGGGAATTAGGAAAGAGAGCTCCATTTGAAGAGGATGTATGGGAATTATACAACATCAATGAAGATTTTTCAGAAGCTAATAACTTAGCAGATGAAAACCCAGAAAAATTAGCTGAACTCAGAGCACGCTGGGAAGAATTGGCCTGGGAAAATAACGTATTCCCTTTACATGATGATATGGTTCAGCGGATTGCCAAACAACAGGATATTCTTTTTGGTGATAAAAAGGAGTTTGTTTATTATAATCCAGGAGCAAGGCGTATTTCAGAAAAAACATCTGCTCCAGTTAAGGGCAGATCCCATAGCATTGAGGTTACACTCGAACTAACTGGTAAGGAAGAAGGAGTAATAGTTGCCTGTGGTGGTTTCACAGGTGGATATACTCTATTCATCAAGGACAATAAGGTATATTATGATTACAACTATTATAATGGTGATTATTACACCCTTGAATCTCCAATACTCGGCAAAGGAAAAGTTGATATTAAATTTGACTTTGTGGAAAAAGGAAGTCCGGTAAGAGGCATTCCCGGTGGAGTGGGGAAATTATTTATCAACGGTAAGCAAGTAGATGAAGTGCAAATGGAAGAAATGCATATTTCCACCTTCTCATTGTCTGAAACTTTTGATGTAGGTATAGATGCCGGAACTCCAGTTTCAAATAAATATACTGTCAAAAACCATTTTCCATATACTGGTGAATTGGACAAGGTTATTTTTAGAATAACTAAATAAAAGCAGTTTGAAGTAAAAGAAGAGGAGCTAACTTTTATTCAATATCATTTTTGTATCAATATAGATGGAATAATAGTTAATGAATTAAATATAAATTAAACTAAAGATGAAAACATGAAAAAAACACTTCTAACAATTGTCACGATACTTGTACTTATTGCAAGCGTTAGTGCACAAAAAAACAAAAAACCCAACATCCTAGTCATTTGGGGAGATGACATCGGCTATTCAAATATCAGTATCAACAGCCAGGGAATGATGGGCTATCAAACCCCTAATATTGATCGTATTGGTAAAGAAGGGGCAGTATTTACAGACTGGTATGCCCAGCAATCTTGTACAGCAGGTAGAGCTGCCTTCATTTTAGGCCAACATCCTTTTAGAACAGGTTTGTTAACCATAGGAATGCCAGGTGGTGAGCAGGGTATAAAGGAAAATCAGCCCACTATTGCCGAATTATTAAAACCTTTAGGATATACCTCCGGTCAATTTGGAAAAAATCATTTAGGGGATCGTGATGAAATGTTACCCACCAACCATGGTTTCGATGAGTTTTTTGGAAACCTGTATCACTTAAATGCTGAAGAAGAGCCTGAAGGGTATTACTACCCGAAAGATCCTGCTTTCCATAAAGAATTTGGACCGCGCGGTGTATTGCATTCTTACGCTGGTGGAAAAATTGAAGATACGGGTCCAATGACCCGAAAAAGAATGGAAACCGCTGATGATGAATTTACAGATGCTGCAATAGCATTTATTGAAAAAGCACATAAAGCCGGCCAACCATTTTTTGTTTGGTTGAGTGCTACACGCATGCACGTTTGGACTCACCTTAAAGAAGAAAGTGTTGGAGTTACAGGGATCGGTCTTTATGCAGATGGTATGGTGGAGCATGACAAATCCATTGGTCGAGTATTGGCTAAACTGGAAGAATTGAAAATTATTGACAACACAATTATTATGTATTCTACAGATAATGGGGCTGAGAAATTCACTTGGCCTGATGGCGGCACAACCCCGTTTGCTGGAGAAAAAGGAACCACCTGGGAAGGAGGATTTAGAGTGCCTTGTGTTATACGATGGCCTGGTGTAATTAAGCCAGGAACAGTCTCTAATGATATTCATTCACATGAAGATATGTTACCTACATTATTAGCTGCAGCGGGTGTGCCTGATGTAAAGGAAAAATTGCTAAAAGGCTATAAAGCAAATGACAAAACTTTTAAAGTCCATTTGGATGGGTATAATTTGATGCCATTATGGAAAGGTGAAGTTACTGAAAACCCAAGGAACGAAATTTTTTATTTTGACCAGGGAGGTAATTTGAATGCCTTACGTTATAGAAATTGGAAGCTTCATTTTACCTATCTTGAAGGGGCAATTAATGAGGCGTTCCGTGTTCAACCAGCATGGCCATTAATCATTAATCTACGGGCAGACCCTTTTGAAATTTCCTGGAAATCTGGTATGTACACAAGATGGTATGCAGAAAATATTTGGTTATTTGTACCAGCTCAAACATATGTTTCTGAGTTTTTAGCCACATTTAAGGAATTCCCACCAGTATCTGGAAGTTCTCTTGGAATAGACAAGGTGGTGGAAACATTGTCATCTAGACCACAAAATTAAAATAACTAGTTCAATGAGCACTCCATTTTGATGAAAGTGCTCATTGAACATATTCAAAAAACATGAGCAAGTTGCTATCAATTGTGGTATTGATGCTTACAGTTCTAA
>CAYREN010000498.1:0-3731 GCA_964423255.1 uncultured Roseivirgaceae bacterium
CTTTATGAAAGGGTCGCCGCTGGAGAAGAAGCACAAATCTCTATTGATTCCAATAGTCAGGAAGACTATCGGGAAAAATTAGACGAAGAGTTAAATGAACTGAAAGAGTCTGAAATGTGGAGAACCGGTGCTCAGGTAAGAAAATTAAGACCGGAAAATAAATAATAATAACTCAAAACGGAAGACACATTTCGTCTTCCGTTTTGTACAATACTAAATTAAATAAATCATGTCTGATAGATTATATATTTTTGACACCACTTTGAGGGATGGAGAACAAGTCCCGGGTTGCCAGTTAAATTCCGTTGAAAAAATTGAATTAGCTAAGCGACTTGAAGAACTGGGTGTAGATATAATCGAAGCAGGATTTCCTATTTCAAGCCCAGGTGATTTTAATTCTGTTGTAGAGATATCAAAAGCCGTTACCAATCCAACAATATGTGCTTTGACCAGGGCTGTAGAAAAAGATATAGATGTTGCTGCCGACGCATTAAAATATGCAAAAAAAGGCAGGATTCATACTGGAATAGGTACGTCACCTTATCATATCAAATACAAGTTTAAGTCCAATGAAGAGGAAATCATAGAGCGTGCAAAACGAGCTGTCGCCTATGCAAAAAAATATGTTGAAGATGTTGAATTTTTTACCGAAGATGCAGGCAGGACAGACAATGTATATCTTGCCAGAGTTGTTGAAGCTGTAATTGCCGCTGGCGCAACAGTTGTTAATATCCCAGATACAACAGGTTATTGTTTGCCCCAAGAGTATGGAGACAAAATCAAATTTTTAATGGAAAATGTTAAAAATATTGATCGAGCAATAATCTCTACACATTGTCACAATGATCTTGGTTTGGCTACAGCCAATACTATTGCAGGTGTGATCAACGGAGCCAGACAAGCCGAAGTGACCATTAACGGTATTGGTGAACGGGCTGGGAACACCTCCTTAGAGGAAGTGACAATGATATTGCGTAGCCACAAAGAGGTAAATATTGATACGAATATCAAATCTCAAAATATCTACAGATTGAGTAGGCAAGTTTCAACTTTAATGAATATGCCTATTCAGGCAAATAAAGCAATTGTTGGACGCAATGCTTTTGCGCATTCATCAGGCATTCATCAGGATGGTGTATTGAAGCACAGGGAAAATTATGAAATCATTGATCCTAAAGATGTAGGCATCAATGAATCGAGCATTGTGTTGACTGCAAGAAGTGGAAGAGCCGCATTGAAACATCGATTAAACATTCTTGGCTTTGAACCAAATCAGGAGAGGTTAGATGAGATTTATGAAGAATTCTTAAAACTTGCTGACAGGAACAAAGACATTAAAGATGAAGATATCGCTCTTTTGGTTGGTGATCTTAAAAAAGAAGATCGACGATTAAAGCTTGAGTATTTGCAGGTAGTAGCCGGCAAAGGGCTTAAGTCTATGGCATCTGTTGAGCTGTCCGTTGCCGGAGAATCCTTTGAAGCAACATCATCTGGTAATGGCCCCGTGGATGCGGCTATCCAGGCAATTAAAAAGATTATTAAGCGCAAAGTTGTCCTTGAAGAATTTCTGATTCAGGCTATCACTAGGGGAAGCAATGATGTTGGCAAAGTTCATATGCAGATAGATCATAATAATCAAATCTATTATGGGTTTGGAGCAAACACAGATATTGTTACAGCATCTGCTGAGGCTTTTATTGATGCAATTAATAAAATACCGGTTAAAAAATAATCAATTAATAATCCTGACAAATAATGTCAGAATCCCATAGCAACATCATCACCTCGAAGGTCAGCTCCGCCTTCGAGGTTACCATTTTCTAAAACCAAAATGGCATCCACACGACCAATTGATCCTTTCACATTAAACTCTTGACCCTTTTCTTGTAACATTTCAAAAGTACCTTTCATAAATCTGCCTTCTTCATATTGAATATAATCCGGCAACCATTGATGATGGAATCTTGGGAAGTCTACCGCCCCTTGCATATGCAAATCAAACTCCACTACGTTTAGAATCGTCTGAAAAACAGAGGTGATAATTGTCGATCCACCAGGTGTACCTACAACCATAAATAATATTCCATTTTTTTCGACAATGGTAGGTGTCATAGAACTCAACATCCGCTTTGCCGGAGCAATGGCATTGGCCTCATTTCCAATCAATCCATACATATTTGGTGTTCCCGGTTTTGCGGAGAAGTCATCCATTTCATTATTCAGAAAAAATCCAGCACCTCCTACTACCACTTTATTCCCAAATCCACCATTTAAAGTAGTCGTACAAGAAACGGCATTTCCAAACTGGTCAACAATGGAAAAATGAGTGGTTTCCTCATGTTCAGGAATAAGTTGTCCGGCAGAAATATGATCTGCTTTTTTAGCATTATCCATGTTGATCATTGCAGCCCTTTTAAGATTGTAATCCTTATTCATCAATTTTTCTATGGGAATATTGAAATGATCCGGATCACCAAGATATTTTGAGCGGTCGGCAAATACCAACTTCTCTGCTTCTACTATGGCTTGAATAGTATGCTCATGATCAATTCCCCATTCGCTGAGAGGAAACTGCCTTATCATTGTAAATAGTTGAGCAATAGCCACTCCCCCACTTGATGGAGGCCCCATGGAGGTGATTTTAAAATTTTTATAATCAAATTGTATTGGATCACGCCAAACAGAATGATAGTTTTTAAGGTCTTCCAAAGAAATAAGTCCATTGCCTCTTGTCATCTCGTCTACAATTAACTTAGCAGTTTCTCCACCATAAAAACCTTCTCTCCCATTTGCTGATATACTAGAAAGCGTTTTGGCGAGATGCTTATGATAAATATCATCATCTTGCTGCCAATTGGGATTATGGGTAATATTTTCAGGATTAATTGTACTGTATTCCAAGACCTGAGAACGAACTTGATTTAATCCTGAGGCTTCCTTTGCAGTAAGGGAAAATCCATTTTCTGCCAATTCAATAGATGGTTTCAATAGTTCCTTCCAAGGTAATTTTCCAAACTTTTGGTGCACTGTAGTCATCCCATCAACTGATCCCGGAACTCCCGCAGCTAAATGTCCCAGCCTGCTTTTTTCATTTATCACGTTTCCTGCACTGTCCAGATACATATTCTTCGAAGCTTTCGCTGGTGCTTTTTCACGATAATCCAAAGTATGAAATTCACCTGCATTGGTTCGATAGACTAAAAAACCTCCTCCTCCAATATTTCCGGCAGAAGGATGTACAACGGTTAAAGCAAAGTGGACTGCAACTGCTGCATCAACTGCATTTCCTCCATGCTCCAATATCTCAACGCCAATCCGCGTCGCCAAAGGATGTGCAGTTACCACCATGGCATTTTCAGTGACTAATCCTTGCTTATTTAATATTTCTCTGGAATCTCTGTTTTGACAAGAAGAGACAAGAATTATAAAAAGGATGATATAATACTTATTGAATGTCATAAATGGGATATACTAAAATGAGCATTTCATTATTATTAACCTGAGTTGGGTTTAAAAAGCAGATATGCGTCACTGCGAGCTTTTTTGTTTGGATTGCGAGCGGTAAAAGCGCGGCAGTCTTATTATTAACAGAATCCTGCTTACCGTAGGCATGGCCACGTCTGCCAAAACTCAAAACCAACTTAAAGACTACCAATGACGTAAAAAAATGTCGATAATCCTCGGACCTGTTCCGAGGTCTGTCTGCTATTTGCGAACAGATCCCAGAACGG
>CAYREN010000499.1:0-3725 GCA_964423255.1 uncultured Roseivirgaceae bacterium
ATATTGATGTTTTAAACAAATACCAACATCGTTTTAAGTATGTATTGGTAGATGAGTTTCAAGATACCAACTTGTCACAATATTTGATAACAAAAAAACTATCAGCAGTAAATCGAAACGTATGCGTGGTAGGCGACGATGCTCAAAGCATCTATGCATTTCGAGGAGCAGATATAAAGAATATATTGAATTTTGAAAAGGACTATCCCGATCTCAAAGTTGTAAAACTCGAACAGAATTATCGATCTACAAAAGTTATTGTAAATGCAGCCAATTCTGTTATTGAAAAAAATTCTAAACAGCTGTCTAAAGACGTTTGGACTGCAAATGATGATGGTGAATTAATAGAATTGCTCCAGGCAAATTCTGACAATGAAGAAGGGAAGTTGGTTGCCGCCTCAATATTTGAAGAGAAATTAAATCATCAAATAAAAAACAGTCAGATAGCAGTACTATATCGGACGAATTCACAATCCCGTGCAATCGAAGAGTCACTTCGTCGGGCAAGTATCAAATACAAAATAGTTGGTGGGTTATCATTTTATCAAAGAAAAGAGATCAAAGACATATTATCATACCTGCGGTTTGTAGTCAATCAAAATGATGAACAGGCCCTTCGCAGGATCATAAATCTACCCAAACGCGGAATTGGCTCTGGGAGCATGGATAAAATTATTGTCGCTGCCAATGAAAATAATATAGGAATCTGGCAAGTGGTAAGTAATATTTTTCAGTATCTGCCTGGTAGAATCACCAATGCCATAGATCAATTTGCATCCATGATTAAGAGTTTTATTGTGGAAATTGGCAAACGAGATGCGTATGAAGCCACCAGTTTTATTGCCAAGCAATCTGGTCTTTTGAGAACTCTCTATGAAGACAAGACTATTGAAGGGTTGGGCAGATATGAAAATTTGCAGGAATTGCTAAATGCTATAAAAGAATTTGTTGATAATGAAGAAAACAAAGACAAAAGTCTTGGGGCTTTTCTTCAAGAGGTTGCATTGCTAACTAATTTGGATGATGATAAAGATGATGACAATGATAAGGTCACACTTATGACCATCCATATGGCTAAAGGGCTTGAATTCAAAAATGTATATCTTGTAGGTATGGAGGAAGACCTTTTTCCTTCGCAAATGATGCTTTCAAGTCGCGCTGATTTAGAAGAAGAAAGGAGGCTTTTTTATGTCGCTATCACAAGGGCAGAGCGCAAATTGGTACTTGCTTTTGCAAGGTCAAGATATCGGTTTGGGCAATTGAAAAGTTGTGAACCAAGCAGATTTTTGGAAGATATTGATGCGAAATTTATAAAATTGAACAGAAAGTTTCGTAAAGAATCTGAAGCAGTTGCTTCGCCGCAAACATCGCATTATGCTAAATCACTTGTAACAAGTGTAAAAAATAATGTACAAAGACCAATAAACCATATCTACTCACATAAACCATCAAGTGATTTTAGCCCGAGCGATACGAGCAATCTCGCACAAGGAATGAAGGTAGAGCATCCAAAGTTTGGTTATGGCAATGTAATGGTGGTTGATATTGAAGGATCCAATAGAAAAGCCAAGGTTCTGTTTGATAATTTTGGAGAGAAAACATTATTGCTTAGCTTTGCAAAACTTAAAATTCACAAGTAAATCTTATCTGAGCAAGCCTCAATTATCTACCCAAGTAGAAAATATTAATTTAATGATGGAAAAGAGTAATTATAATACCCAAAGGTCAGCCCTTATTCTTAAAGAGTATGGAAGAAATATGCAAATGTTAGTAGAGCATATAAAAACCTTTGATGACAAAGAAAAGAGAAGCGAATCTGCCCATACGCTAATCGAACTAATGAAATTGATAAATCCTAACACAAAAAATATCCAGGAGAGCAGCCAAAAAATTTGGGATGATTTATTTATCATGTCAGATTTTAATTTAGATATTGATAGCCCATACCCTATACCGGAAAGAGAAATTCTAAATAAAAAACCAGATAGGATGAGCTATAAATCTACCGAGATTAAATATAAACATTACGGTAGAAATATTCAATTGCTCATTAAAAAGGCCATGGAGCTTGAAGATGAGGAAGACAAAGAAGCTGCAGTGATACATATTGGCAGATTGATGAAAAGTTTTCAGAATACCTGGAATAGAGACAATGTAGAGGACACAACAATTCTTAAAAATATTGAGAATATGTCCAATAGAATATTGACAATAGATATTGAGAAAGTTAGGGCAGAAAACTTATTTGATTCTATGGTAAAAGAAAGACGACCCAGACCAATAAGCAACAGACCCGCTAATAAGGGTAGAAGAAATAATAATAATAATAATAACGGAGGCCGAGGTAGAAGAAGAAATTAATGACCACTTTTAGAGTTGTAGGCGGCAATTCACTCAAAGGCAACATCACACCTCAAGGGGCAAAAAATGAGGCGCTACAGGTTTTGTGTGCTACCCTTTTAACTTCTGATTCTATTGTAATTCATAATGTTCCAGACATTCGGGATGTCAACAAGTTAATAGAACTTTTATCGGAACTTGGAGTAAAAGTTGAGAAACTAATAAATTCTTCCTGGAGGCTAACTGCATCTCAAATTAATATGGATTTCTTGCAATCAGCCACCTACGAGAAAATGGCTGCTTCTTTACGTGGATCCATAATGATACTTGGCCCATTGTTGGCCAGATTTGGAAAAGCAAAAATCCCCAAGCCAGGCGGAGACAAAATAGGAAGAAGGAGACTTGATACTCATTTTATCGGGTTTCGGAAATTGGGAGCTGTACTGGATTTTGACAGTCATCATCATTATTATAAAATTGATGCTTCTAAACTAGTAGGGACTTATATGTTGCTTGATGAGGCTTCTGTAACTGGTACTGCCAATATCTTGATGGCCGCAGTTCTTGCCAAAGGGACTACTACCATTTACAATGCGGCTTGTGAACCATATATCCAACAGCTTTGCAGAATGCTTAATAATATGGGCGCAAATATTAGTGGAATTGGCTCAAACTTATTGACGATCCAAGGGGTAATTGAATTATCTGGTACTACTCATACTTTGCTTCCGGATATGATTGAAGTAGGCTCATTTATCGGACTGGCAGCTATTACCAATTCAGAGATAACGATAAAATCTGCAGGAATTCAACATCTCGGAATGATTCCAGATGCATTTGCAAAGCTTGGGATAGCAATGAAAATACAGGGAGATGATATTTTTATTCCAAAGCAAGGGTCTTATAAAGTGGATACTTTTATAGATGACTCAATTATGACCATTTCAGATGCCATTTGGCCTGGTTTGACACCTGATTTACTCAGTGTTCTTTTGGTTGTCGCCACTCAGGCAAAAGGAACAGTATTGATCCACCAAAAAATGTTTGAAAGCCGTTTATTTTTTGTTGATAAGCTTATAGACATGGGCGCACAAATTATTCTTTGTGATCCGCATCGGGCAACCGTAATAGGTTTAGATAGAAAATTTCCATTACGTGGAATAAAAATGACTTCACCTGACATTAGAGCAGGGGTAGCATTATTATTGGCAGCATTGAGCGCTAAAGGTACAAGTGAAATTTTAAATGTGGAGCAGATCGATCGAGGTTATCAGCAAATTGATGCAAGACTAAGAAATTTAGGTGCAGATATCCAAAGAATTGATTAATAACTTCTTCTCATTTCAATAATTTAAATCCACAATATTATGTTTGGAAATGCAAAT
>CAYREN010000500.1:0-3714 GCA_964423255.1 uncultured Roseivirgaceae bacterium
TTTTTATAAATTATATACCTGCTTATATCCTTTACAAAAAGAGGATATTTATAAAATTGTAAGTTTTACCGGAAGTCATAATGAATTAGTCCGGTACGAATTGATTTAGGTAAAAATCCTTATGAACAATTTTGTCAAAATAAATTTTTTTTATGGACAGACAGATCGATAATCATAGAATAATATCACTGGACATGTTCAGAGGATTTGCCATTTTTGGGATGATCCTTGTCAATTACCTTGGTCATTATGATGTAATACCAGATACCTTCAAACATCCACGTTACGGAATGACTTTCGCAAATGCAATAGCACCATTTTTTGTATTTGCAGTAGGAATGGGTCTGAGAATGTCTTTGGCTAAGAGAATAGAAAAAACTGGCACTAATAAGGCATACAGACATGCTATTAAACGATACCTGATATTGATACTTATTGGAATTGTGTTATATGGCCCCGATCCGGTGATGGATATGTGGGATGCTTTGGTAGATATTGGTTTTGCAGGTTTGATTACTTTACCTTTTATTCTCAAAAGTCAACGTACAAGAATTGTGATGGCATTTGTATTACTTGCCATCTATCAAATCCTTTTTATCTATGCCGGATATGGTGAATGGACGATGTCCAACAGTATTGACGGTGGGCCACTGGGTGTAATCAGTTGGGCCTCAATACTTATATTTGGCACCATACAAATGGATTATTTAAAAGAATATTCATCTAAAGATTTTATTATTAAATCAATGATGTTAGGTATTCCGCTTATTATTTTAGGCCTTGGATTTTCCTTTTTGAAACCCATGGAAAATTGGGAGTTTTCGCAGCGAAGTATGACCATAGCATATCCGATTGTTGCATCTGGCATTAGTGTCGTTACATTTACTGCATTTTATATCGTAGCTGACATTTGGAAATTGAAAATCCCTCACCTTGTATTATTAGGATTTAACCCTTTGGCCATCTACATTTTACAACAAATATTGATTGCTTTTTATGGTGACTTATTACCAAAATCAGCTTTGCTGTGGCAAGCACTTCTTGGATTTGTACTTATCTATGGGATTTGTTACTTGATTGCAAAATATTTGGATAGAAATGGATATATTATCAAATTATAATGTATTTCAAAATTTTATAAACACACTTAAAATCAATATTTAATAAATTATCATGAGAACAATTTCAATTTTAATTGCTTTACTAATATCAGTAAATATTTATGGACAGAATTCATCTGCTGAAAAAAACCAAAAGATTGCCTTTGGTCCATATATTCAACAGATGAGTACAAAAGATGCCACAATCTGTTGGTCAACTTTAGAAAGTGAACCCACAATTACCGATGCTGAAGGAAATATTCAAACCATTAGGGAGTATAAACATCATAAAATTCATTTGGGAAGATTAGCGCCAAATACAGAATATACTTATGATGTATTGAACGATGGTTCTAATGAAGGCAAAGGCAAATTAAGAACCTACCCAGACAAAAGTATTCCATTTAATTTTGTAGCCTTTGGAGATACCAGGAACAGACATGATGTACACGGTTCGATTTTGGATAAAGTGATGGAGGTAAACCCAAGATTCGTCATAAACTCAGGCGATCTGGTTGCCAATGGAAGGTCTATCGAGGATTGGGAAAATTTTTTCAGAGTGAGCAAGGAGCTAATGAAAAATATACCATACTACCCCGTACTAGGAAATCACGAAAAAGACTCACCCTATTATTATGATTTGTTTGATCTGCCAAATAATGAAAGATACTTTTATTTTACTCTTGGAGATGCTCTATTTATAGTCCTGGATAGTGAAGGAATACAATTGACAGAGCCAACTTTTATCAGCGATGAATATAGTGATAAATATTGGCACGATGCCTATGACGATTATTTCATTGAACAAAAAGAATGGTTGGAGAATGTGTTAGATCTCCACAATGAAGCGGGATTTATATTTATATTCCAGCATAAACCATTGTACAGCATTATGAAGAGTAGAACAGAAGAAGCAGATATGACAAGAAAATTTTGGGGAGATATTTTTGAAAGGCACAATGTACAAGTCTTTATCAACGGACATGATCACCATTATCATCATGCCATGAAAAATGATGTTCATTATATTACTGCTGGTGGAGGAGGTGCTCCACTTTATAAAATTAATAGCCCAAAACCCGAAACAATTAAGTACAGTAAAGTTGAACATTTTATTAATGTAGAGGTCAAAGAAAGCGAAGCGGTTTTACATGTAATTGATATCAATGGAAATGAAATTGAGCTCATTAATGTGAAAAGAAGAAATTTGAAGTAACTACCATGGGATAATCCCAAGTGGATCAAAATAAAGTGATGCCAGAAAAAATAGAAACGTATAAAGAAGGAATTAATAAATGGAGAGATAATCGTTATTCTTCTATGTCTAAAATGAATGTTGACGCAGGAATAAACTCTTTCGGAAAAGCAAAAAAGAATGGTAAACCTTATAAGCATATAATTCAATTAGATAAAACGAATAGTTATAATTTTTTAGGCGAACAAGAGATTCTTAGACAAGTTTTAGAACGATTTGATAATGGAAAAGCCGGAGATTTACCAAGGATATTAACAAATACTGTAGCATCGCAAGCTTGTTGTTTCAATTTATTTGCACCTTTAAAAATACCAAAATATAATTTTTTAGCGAATAAGATTTTCAGCAATCTGTTAAACAAAGAAGTCACAGTTTCAAAAATAGATATTGAGTTTACACCAAGTAAAAATGAAAGTATTGGCGATCAATCCAAACTCGCTGGCACAGATGCAGATGTAGCTGTAATTTATAGCGAAGGAAAAAGAAAAGGGATTATACTTATTGAATTTAAATATATTGAAAATGAATTTTCAACTTGTTCATCTTATAAAAGAAAAAATGGTAAAAAAGTTCTAAGAATAAATGGCAAAGGAGTTCAAAAAAATATAAGAACTTTTTGTAATAATAATTTTTACACCTCTATGATTCTAAGTAACCTTAATTCAGATTCAAAAAATTTTGATTGTGGTTATTTAAAATATGAAAACTGGCAATTAACAAATAATAGTTCTGTATTTGATATAGATAAGATTCAACATCAAAATATTTGTCCATTTAGGTTTTCATTAAACCAATTATGGAGAAATATGCTTTTAGCTGAAAAAGTGGCGAAGGTAAAAGAATATGATGAGTTTCATTTTTGGGTGATTTCACCTAAAGAGAATACTTATCTATGGAATAGTCATAAGCAAAACAACGAAAAAGCATTTAGAGAGATTTTGACAAAAAAAGGAAATGAGGCCTTTAGATCATTAGAACTCGACAAAGATTTTATTTCAATTCTTGAAAGTAAAGTAATAGACAAATGGTCGAATGATTGGTTAGTAAAATTCAGGAATAAATATTTGAAAAAACAGAATTAAATGCTCTTTAATGGATTTGTAAGATTACACACTGTCGCAGGTTCTCTAAACCTGTGACGACTATGGATTTCAGGACTCTGTCCGTTTTTTTGCCAAATGAGCTATATTATACCATAATAAATTGACATGAGTATAAGTTGTTATTGCTTTTTAGTTACTGAATTATATACCATATTGAAATCATGATAAATATCCCAAAAATGAAAAAGCAGCATATATGTTTATTGCTATTGATGTTGGCAAGCTCATCAATTCATGCCACCGAATACCACGTATC
>CAYREN010000501.1:0-3714 GCA_964423255.1 uncultured Roseivirgaceae bacterium
TGTTGATTATCAGACGATTACAATAACCTTGAAATTACCTCCGAAACTTGAGTAACTATTTCTTCCGGACCGTCGCCGTCAATATCACCAACAGCTATTGAAGAACCGGAATAAAGATGAATTCCGTTAAGCATGCTGAATTTCCAGAGTACCTTGCCATTACGAGCGTTCATGGCATAAACAGCATTGTCATCAAATGATGCGCAGTAAAGTTCGGGCACACCGTCCCGGTTGGCATCGGCAATGACCGGAGTGCTCTCGAATTCATCACCGGTTTGTCGATCCCAACGTAGGCTGCCATCACCATTTAAACAAACTGCGCCAATTCTGTCAACAGCGAAAATCTCATAGACTCCATCACTGTTAATATCAGCAGCGGCAATAGGTGTTTTTAGAGATAGAACAGGTCGATTTTGGCCGCCCTTATATGACCAAAGTTTTACTCCATTGGATGAATAAGCCACAATACCATTATTCTCTGTTCCCGCAACCGCCTCATCAAAACCATCACCATCCAGATCGGCCCAGATGGCATTTCCCCAGGTTATGCTGCCGGAATTATGTTGCCAGATTACATTTCCTTTTTCTGCATCTATGCAAGTTAAAGAACCATCACCATTTCCGATTAATAGCAGGGGTTTACCTCCTGTTGTTTTACGGCTTAATGATGCAGCAGATGATAGCCGTTTCTTCCAGCCGGCAGCCAATTCCCATATTTGTTTCCCTGCTGAGCTAATGCAACGTAGTGAACGTACTTCGCTATCGCTGATAATTATCTCATTTCCAGGCTCCACGCAAATGTCGGCAACCAGAGGAGGGGCGTAGAGCTGTGATTCTGCTGTAAATATCCACTTCTCCTGCGGTTGGGAGAATAAATTATTTGGGAGAAGTGAACCAAAAAAAATAATAAGAATAATATAATTTTTCTGCATAATAATCTATGTATTTGATTCAACAGTGGAAAATTAACCTTTTTTATTCACAAATATTTTTCATGAGGCGTTAAGGAATATTGCTGCAGATAGGTGCGATTTTAAACTCTTTACGAGTATCCATAATAGAATTATTAGAGGATTCCTTAATGCAAGTTTATACTTATCCGCGTATAAATTATACTGATCATACTCACAATAGTACTATTGCTGTAATCATGCAAAGGCTATCAAAAATATCATTATGTCCATGTATGGTAGTAATCCTAAGACTTGTCTTGGAGTTTGTTGGCTATTTGAAAAATCATTTCAGATGGCTGGAAGATTCCAAAATAAAACTGGGAATTAGCTGATGTGTTTTAATGTCATAGTCAATTTATTCGTTTTGAAAAAATGCTAATATCACAATGACAAACAACGGTTTTGCGGGGAGAACTTTTGTAGAATATATTTGCAATTGAATTGGGATAATAAATATGATAGTTGCACGTCGATTAATATAGTCGTATGTTCATATTAATTCAATTTTGTCTTTAGAATCATTTATTTTTGATAAAACGTAAGGGATTAATTCTTGAAGGAGCGTAATTTATATAGCGATAAAGAACTGGTTAATAAGCTACAGAAAGGAAGTGTAGATGCTTTTGAGCATTTGTATGAGATTTATAGTTTAAGGTTGTATCATTTTGGGCTAAAATACCTCAAGTCAGAAATTGATGCGGAAGGACTTGTACAAGACGTCTTTGCAAAAATTTGGGAAAAGCGATCATCTTTAAAAGGAGAATTATCTTTCAAATCATATATTTTTACCATAGCATTTAATTTCATTCGAAAAGTTTTTATCAAAAAATCGCAACTTAAAGAATACCTGAAAACAGAAAAAGGTCGAGATGAATTTGATATTGACACCATAAATCAAATCGAATACAATTCCCTTTCTGATTATTTAGATACCATTGTCAATCAACTACCAAAGAGAAGAAGGGAAGTTTTTATAAAAAGTAGAATTGAAGACCTTTCCGTGAAAGAAATTGCCAAACAAATGAATATCAGCCCTAAAACAGTAGAAAATCAACTGGCATCAGCCATTCAGTTTATTAGAGCAAATTGGCAGAATAAAAACCTATCTGCCATTTTATTCTTTTCTTTGTTTGTGATCAGAAATTTTTGATACCTAACCTGGGCAAGCCAGAACCAAAAGGATTATATAAATAAGGGATAAGACAAGTTACCCTTGCAAAGAGCAGTCACTCTTGCCTACAATTTTCCTGCCTTCAGGCAGACCCAAATAGTCGCTCGAATTTTCAAAAACCTAATTGACAATAAGTTCATGATCATCCAATCAAAATACATTGTCGAAATCCATTTATCTTATTCAAGCGCCATGCATAACTCTTTAGAGCTCACTGAAATTCGGTGATTTTTTTTCGTCAAATAGGGGTATTTTAATCGAAACAGATATAACTATAAGAATTGATAGACAGGGTTTAATATAGGGAAAACGGGCAATGTACGTGAACAATTAACAATGGAAAGCACTGTTTATAGAAGTAAAGGGCTTCTCAATTTTTTAAGCTTGTCAATTATCAATTTTAGTAATTTCCAAATAGAAATATCCATATGAAAAACAAAGCCTGGCTTTACTATGCCTTGACTACCACGATTTTGTGGGGTGTTTGGGGAGGGCTTATTGAATTACCTGAAAAGGTCGGCTTCCCAGCAACTTTGGGGTATGCAGTTTGGGCAGTAATATTAATTCCGGTCGCGATTTTCGCATTAAAATTAATTTCATGGAAACTTGATCGTGATAAACGGTCTATCTTCCTTGGCCTGGTTGCGGGTCTCATGGGATCTGGAGGACAATTGATCTTGTTTCAGGCTTTGCGAATAGGTCCAGCATATATTGTATTTCCGATTATTTCATTGTATCCGGTGGTGACCATTATTTTGTCTGTTCTTTTCTTAAATGAAAAAGCGAGCAAACGCGGTTGGTTTGGGATTTCTCTTGCATTGATTGCTATAGCAATATTGGCTTATCAGCCTGCGGAGAATTCTCCGGCGCAGGGCTATATGTGGCTGTTGTTGGCATCTGTGGTTTTTGTGCTTTGGGGAATTCAGGCTTTTATCATGAAATTCGCAGGAGATAGTGCAAAGGAAGATAGTATGAAGGCGGAGAGTTTTGTGTTTTATACTATGATCGGTTCTATTGTGTTGCTACCAATAGCAATTTCAATGACAGATTTTTCAAAGGAAATCAACTGGGGATTCAGTGGCATGTACACCGCAGGACTTGTTCAATCTCTGAATGCGGTGGGATACGTATTTTTTGCATATACCATGCGCTTTGGTAAGGCCATTATTGTAGTGCCGATGTTGGCGCTGGCACCGGTGGTTACAGTTATTTTATCATTAATCATATACGCTGTAATTCCGGCTTCAATTATAATAGTTGGGATGGTGCTGGCATTTGTCGCCATTTATCTGATGGCAGAGTAAATGATAATTAAAAGTAAAAATATTTTAATCAATAATAGAAAAGGAAAAATGAGCAAAGTAATACCTCAACAACTTTACGACTGGTGTAAAATTTCTTATGGTGAATTGAAGAGCCATTCCGAATTGAAAGTACCTTTCCGATTATGTGATAACTCTGATTCGATGGGATTTATTATGGCCCGGGAGCTCATCGATGAAATCGTATCACATAATGAAAAAGGCGAATTTACAAGAGCGATTATTCCTTGCGGGCCAAGTTGCTGGTATAAGCCATTTACAGATTTGG